>JBKGZE010000414.1:0-2902 GCA_046545735.1 Gemmatimonadota bacterium
CCCAGGGATGCCGCGCCGACCAGCCGGGCGGCCTCGCCGGCGGACAGGTCCGCATCCTTGAGCAGCTCCTCGATGAACCGACGCTGCTTCGCGCTCGCCGGGCGCCGCTCGTCGTAGACGCGCTTGAGCTCCTCGATGGCGGCGCTCGCCTGCCCGCTGTCGGCGATCTCGTCCAGCCGCCGGACCCCGGTCAGATCCTCGAGCTCGTCCGCGTCCAGCTCCAGGTCCTCCACCAGGTTCTCCAGGTATCGCCGCTGCCCCTCCGTGGGCTCCGGCCGGACGCCGGCGTCCTTCAGATCGCGGATCAGCGACCGAGCTTCCTCGTGGGACAGGGCGTCCAGCGTCCCCTCGTACCGCGCCCGCACCTCCTCCGGCGCGTTCTCCAGCAGCCGCTTCAGCATCCGCTTCTGCCCGGGTACGATGGCTCCGGCGTTGCGACGCCGCTTCGCCACCTCGTGGAGCTCGCGGATCTGGTCGCGCCACTCCTCCCAGCTCGACGGCGCCGGGGCCTCCCCGCTCGCGATCCGGTCCAGCCGCTCCTCCATCAGCGCCGTGTACTCGGGGCTGAACAGCTCGGCCGGGGCGCCCCCATCCTCGCGGTCGTCCTCGGCGTAGAGCGGCGCCGCCTCGATCCACACGGCGCGCCCGCGCGAGGTCGGCACCAGCGCGCCGTCCTCCAGCTCGACGTACCCTCTCTCCTCCAGCTTGTCCACGGTCCGGCTGTACGTCGACGGCCGCCCGATCCCGGCGTCCTTCATGGCCTTGATCAGCGTGTGGGGCCGGTAACGCGACGGCGGGCGCGTCTCGTCCTCGATCAGCACCGGGTTCTCCTCGGGCTCCTCCGGCGAGTCGAGCGGCCAGACGGCGCCCGGCTCCAGTGGCACGTCCGGCGGGCCCGTGGCCACATCGCCCAGGAACTCGCCGTACACCGCTTCCCAGCCGGCGAAGGTGCGCCACGAGACGCTCCCGATCAGGGGCCGGTCCAGCCCTTCGCACGCGGCATCGACGCTCACGATGGTCCGCCGCGAGGACGCCATCTGGCTAGCCAGCGTCTGCGCTCGGATCAGCCGGTAGAGCCGGCGGGCGTCGGCGTCGTCCGTGTCGGGCTCCTCGACCTCCAGCCGCGTGGGCCGGATCGCCTCGTGGGCGTCCTGCACCGGGCCGCTGGCGACGCTCCGGCCGGCGCCCGGCCCCAGGTGGTCCTCCCCGTGCGCCGCCTTCACCAACGAGCGCGCCTTCTCCACCGCCGACGCGGCCAGACGGGTCGAGTCCGTCCGGATGTACGTCACGTGCCCCGCCTCGTAGAGCATGGACGCCAGCGCCGAGGTCTTCCGCGGCGACCAGCCGAAGCGCGACCCGGCCACCTGCAGCAGCGCGTCGGTGGAAAACGGCGGCGCGGGCTGCCGCGACCGCGTGCTCGAGTCCGTCGTCGCGACCGTCACCTGTCCCGCGTCCGCCAGAGCCGACAGCGCAGCGCTCGCCAGCTCGCCATCGAACGTGCGGTCCGGGTGGACCCGGCCGGCCTCGTCGCGCCACGCATCGTCGTCCTCCCGGTCATGGAAGCGGACGCTCAGCTCCACCCCGCGCGCACGGGCCCGGACCTCGAAGTACGGGATCGGCACGTGCGCCTCCCGCTCCAGCTCCCGCTCCACCACGAACCCCAGCGTGGGTGTCTGGACCCGCCCCATGGAGGCGCCCGACCCCGGGACCACGGTCTTGGCCAGCTTCGAGGTGCGGTAGCCCACCAACCGGTCCAGGAACTTGCGGACCAGCGCCGCCTCCACCATCTGCCGATCCACACCGCGTGGATGCTCCAGCGCACGCTGCACCGCCTCTTCCGTCACCTCCTCGAAGGCGACCCGGTGCGTCGGCCCGTGGCGGCCCAGGATCCGGTCCAGCGACCAGGCGATGAACTCGCCCTCCCGATCCGGGTCCGTCGCGATCCAGAACTCGGCATCCGGGCCCGCCTCCTCGACGATCTTCCGCACCGCGTCCTCGCCACGATCCGTCCACACCCACGGGGGCGAGGGCAGCTCTCCCGGGCGATTCGCCCAGAACGCCTTGCTCGCATCCTTCCCGTGCTTCTTGCGGTCGTTCGGCAGCGTCTCCACGTGCCCGCCCGTGGCGTACACGCCCCACCCCTCCCCGAGGTACGACTGGAGCGTCCGTGCTTTGGCGGCGGATTCGACGATCAGGATGTTCACAGGACTTCCACTGGTGGTTCGGTTGCGTTATTCGCACCGGTACCTAGCGGATCGGGAACGGAATGGCAATCGGCGACGCCGGGGGGAGGCCCCGCCGAGCGTCGGCCCCGACGGCGGGCGGCGCCGGCGGGCCCGGGGCGGGCCGGATCCGCACCGATCGACCGTTCGTCGCGGGGCCGCGGCCCCGGCGGTCGTTTCGCGCGCCGGGAGAGCACCGATCGACCGCCCGCGGCCAGCGCATTCTCACCTTCGGTCGGTCCGCGTCGATCCGCAACGCGAAGTGACCCGCGCCCCCCCAACCCGCCGCGCGCGGTCACTTCGTGCGCTCCTCCCCGCGGCCGCGCAGCCCCGGACCCGGCCCCGAGGGTGCCGCCGGCCTCAGCCGCCGAGGCCCTCCACCGGCGGGGCGCCGGTGGCCTGTAGGTCGCGGGCCAGGGCGGGCACGACGTCGTCGGCCATGCGCTCCACCTCGGCCCGGATCGGGACCAGCTCGGCGCGGCCTGCATCGATGGTGCGACGGTGCAGCTCGGTGGGCCCGTACGTGGTGTTCAGGCCGCGCATACCCACGTAGAGCCGGTTGGACGGCGTGGGCGGCCCGCGCTCGCCCACCTCGCCCTTCGCCTCGCTGCCGCGCAGGGCCTCGTTCAGCTCCAGGAGCTCGAGGCGGGCTTCGTTCAGCCTCCGGGTCAGCGCCGGGT
>JBKGZE010000415.1:0-2885 GCA_046545735.1 Gemmatimonadota bacterium
GGGGGACCTCACGCTGTCGCACCCCAGGCACCAGCTCGGGGCAGGCGCCCGGTACGGCTGGGAGCGGGTCACCACGCACCTGACGCTGCAGCACGTGGCGGGTCTGTACGCCGCGGACTTCGGCCAGAACCGTCTCCCGGACTACACCGTGGTGGACGCCCGGGTCGCGGTGGCGGTCACCCCCGGCGTCAGCCTGGACCTGGCCGCGCACAACCTGCTGGACGAGCAGTATCAGGTCATGCCGGGCTACCCGATGCCCGAGCGCCAGGCCAGCCTCGGCGTGCGGGTGCCAGGCCGGTGACCGAGCGTGCGGGTGCCAGGCCGGTGACCGAGCGTGCGGGTGCGACGTCGCGCCCCCGGGCGGGCCGTCGCACCATGACGGCCCGGGACCTGGCCTTCGGTGGCCTCTTCGGCGCGGCCGCGCTGCTCCTGCCGACGGTCTTCCACCTGCTCCAGCTCGGCGCGGTCTTCATGCCGATGTACCTGCCGCTGGTGGCCCTGGCGTTCGTGGTCGCGCCCGGCGTGGCCGTCACGACCGCCGCCATGGTCCCGCTCGTGTCGGCCGCCGTGACGGGGATGCCGCCCCTCTACCCGCCCATCGCCTTCGTGATGGCCGCCGAGCTCGCGCTCGTGGCGCTGGCCATCGGACTGACGACCGCCCGCTTCCCCCGGGCGAACCCGCTCCTCGTGCTCGTTTCGGTGCTCCTCCTCGGCCGCGTGGTCAACGTGGCGCTGATGTACCTCGCGGCCCGGCTGCTCGAGCTGCCGGCCGGCTTCATCGCCGGGCTGTCGCTGCTTTCCGGCTGGCCCGGCATCCTCCTGATGCTCGTGGTCGTGCCGCCCCTCGTCCTGGCGGTGCGGCGGCGCGGGACGGTGCATGACTGACGCCCGGGCGTTCTTCGACGACATCGCCCGCGACTGGGACGACCGGATCGCGACGCCGTCGTTCATGCGGCGGCTGACCGACGTGGTGGACCAGCTGGGCGTGGAGCCCCACGAGCACGTGCTGGACGTGGGCTGCGGGACCGGCAACCTGACGCGGGTCCTCCTCGACCGGCTCTCGCCCCGGGGCCGCGTCACCGCGGTGGACTTCTCCGAGCCGATGCTCGAGATCGCCCGGGGCAAGATCGACGACGGGCGCGTCACCTGGCTGAACGCGGACGCGAAGGAGCTGCCGCTGCCGGACGCCGCGTTCGATCACGTGATCTGCTTCTCGGCGTGGCCGCACTTCACCGAGCACCCACGGGTGGCGGCCGGGCTGTTCCGCGTGACCCGGCCCGGCGGCATGCTCCACGTGGTGCACATAGACGGGCGGGAGACCATCAACCAGGTCCACCGGGACGCCGGGGCCGCGGTGGCCCGCCACGCGCTTCGGGACGCGACAGAGCTGTCCGCCCTGTTCGCGAGCGTCGGATTCGACGAGGTCGCCCGGATCGACACCGCCGACGAGTACCGCGTCACGGTGCGCCGGCCCGCCTGAGCGCCATGCTGCGCGGCGACCTGTTCGGGAGCGGCGGTGGGGTGATGGCCCGGGCGGCACCGCCGACCCGGCTCCTCTTCGCCACGATGATCGTCGCCGCGTGCGTCGCCGTGCCGGACCCCGTCGGGCGGGCGGTCGCGTTCACCGCCCTCGTCGCCGGCGCCACGGCCCTGGCCTGCGCCGCGCCCCGGCGAGTGATCCTCCGGGCGGCCGCGTTCGGCGCGCTGCTCTACCTACCCCTGGCCACGATCCTGATCGTACCGGCGCTCCTCGACGCCCGGGCCGACCCGCTCGACGCCGCCAGCTACGCGGCCGGCATCGCGGTACGCGGCACGGCGGTCCTGCTGGTCACCCTGGCCGTCCTCTCCACCGTCCGCGCCAGCGAGCTCCACGTGGCCATCGGCGGCCTGCCGCTGCCCCGGACCGCACGCCTGCTTCTGATCCAGATCGCGCACCAGACCGGCGTCCTGTTCGACGAGACCCGACGCGTGAACCAGGCGATCGCCCTTCGCCGCGGCCGACGGTCCGGCCTGCGGCTCGTGGCCGGGCTGCCCCGGGTATGGCTCGAACGGATCGCCTCCCGGGCCGAACGCACGGCCGCGGCGATGGACGTCCGGGGCTACGTGGACTGGGATCCTCGGAGCCACCCCTGGTCCGGGGCCGACCACGCCCTCGTCGCGGCCGGCGCTGCCACCCTCCTTGCCGCGCTGCTCATGCACGCCGTCCCATGACCGTGCTCCGCTTCCAGGACGTGGGCGTCCGGTACCCCGGCGACGACCGCCCGGCCCTCGACGGCTGCACCATGGAGGTCGCGGCGGGCGAGCGGGTGGCGCTGGTGGGCGGCAACGGGTCGGGGAAGACCACCATCCTCCTCGCCACCGTCGGCCTGGTCCCCCACACCGGCCGCATCGACGTCTGCGGCGAGAGGCTCGATCCCGCCGATCCTTCCCACGCCCGACGCAACGCGAGCCTGCTCTTCTCCAATCCCGAGGACCAGATCCTCTTCCCACGCGTGCTCGACGACGTGGCGTTCTCCCTCACCAGCCGCGGCGTACGGGACGACGTGGCCGCCGCACGGGCGCGCTCGACCCTCGACCGGCTGGGTGCCGGGGCGCTGGCCGACCGCTCCCCGTACCGGCTGTCCCGGGGCCAGCGCCTCCGGGTCGCGCTGGCCGCCACCCTTGTGGTGGAACCGCCGCTGCTGCTCCTCGACGAGCCGACCAGCGGACTGGACCCGGCCGGCCTTCGCGCGCTGACCGCACAGCTGAGCGCGCTGCCGGCCGCCATGCTCGTCGCCACCCACGACCTGGCCTTCGCCCGGCAGTGCTGTCAGCGGTACCTGTGGATGGACAGGGGCCGCGTCGTGCAGTCCGGCACGTCGTTCGACGACGTCTCCCTCTAGGAC
>JBKGZE010000416.1:0-2879 GCA_046545735.1 Gemmatimonadota bacterium
GGCCCCCTTCCGCCCCCGCGCCCACGCCGCTATCTTTACAGCTTCGCGTCGCCCGTCAGGGGCGGCGCATCGGACGCGAGAAAGAGCCTCGGCGGACGCCGGGGTTCTTTTTTGTTGCGCTCCCTTCCGGAAGAACGGGGCGCCCACGCGCGATTCTTACGGAAGGAAACGAATGGAGAAGCGGGACGAGTTCGCGAACATGCAGCTGGACTCGCGGCTGCTGGCGGCGGTGGCGGACCTGGGGTTCGAGACGCCTACGCCGGTGCAGCGGACCGGCATCCCGGCGGGGCTCGCCGGGCGGGATGTCCTGGGGTGCGCCGCTACCGGCAGTGGCAAGACCGCGGCGTTCGTGCTGCCGATCCTGCAGCGACTGCTGGAGCGGGAGCGCGGTGTGACCCGTGCCCTCGTGGTGGTGCCGACCCGGGAGCTGGCCATGCAGGTGGAGGATCACGTGCGGTCGCTGGCCGCCCACACGGGAATACGGGTGGCCGCCATCTTCGGCGGAGTGGCCATGGGCCCGCAGGTGAGCGCCTTCAAGCGTGGCGTGGACGTCATGGTCGCCACGCCCGGTCGTCTCCTGGACCACATGGGCCGGCGGCACGGCGGCCTCGAGGGCGTGGAAGTGCTGGTCCTGGACGAGGCCGACCGGATGCTGGACATGGGCTTCCTCCCGGCCATCCGGCGGATCATCGGCCACCTGCCGCCCGGACCGCGACAGACCTTCTTCTTCAGCGCCACCCTGCCCCGAGCCGTGGTGAAGCTTGCGGGGGAGATGCTGATGAGCGAGCCCGCCCGGATCGACGTGGAGCGGAAGCAGGCGCCGGCGACGAGCGTGGCCCAGGCCATCTTCGAGGTCGACCAGAAGGCCAAGGCCGAGCTGCTCATGGCGCTCCTCGATCGCGACCAGATCGGCAACGCCATCGTCTTCACCCGGACCAAGCACCGGGCCAACCGGCTGGCGCAGAAGCTGGAGCGGCGAGGCGTGTCGGTGGCCCGGATCCACGGCAACCGGAGCCAGAACCAGCGGACGCGGGCGCTGGAGGGGTTCCGCGCCGGCCGCTATCGCGTCATCGTCGCCACCGACATCCTGGCCCGCGGCATCGACATCGAGGCCCTGGACCACGTAGTGAACTTCGACATGCCGGCCACGGCCGACGACTACATCCACCGGGTCGGGCGGACCGGGCGGGCCGACGCCTCCGGCGACGCGTTCACCTTCGTCACCCCCGACGACCTGGAGCTGGTGCGGGTCATCGAGCGGACGGTGGGTCGGTCCATCGAGCGGCGCCGGCTGGGGTAGGACGCCGGGTGTGTCGCTAGCCGGCGTGCTTCGTCAGCAGCCGGTCCAGCGCGTTGGCGAACTCCTGCCGCTCCTGCCGGCCGTAGGGCCTCGGCCCGCCGGTCTCGACGCCACTGCCCCGGAGCGTATCCATGAAGTCGCGGACCGACAGGCGCTCGCGCACGTTGGCCTCGCTGTAGCGCTCGCCCCGGGGATCCAGGACGAGAACGCCGCGTTCCACCAGGGCCGCGGCCAGCGGGATGTCCGCCGTGATGGCGAGGTCGCCTTCCGCCGCGTGATCGATGATGTAGCGGTCCGCCACGTCGGGGCCGCCCGGGACGATCACCGACTCCACCCGCGGGTTGCTCTTCGGCGTGGAGAGCCGCTGGTTCGCCACCACCGCCGTCTCGAGCCCGAGGCGCGCCGACGCCCTGAACACGATCTCCTTCACCGCGTTCGGGGCGGCGTCCGCGTCGATCCAGATCTTCATGCCGGAATATACGGCCGCGGCGCGCGCGGCTCCACGCGGCTGCGGCCGACCGCGGCCCGGCCGCCGGACCCGCGCTGACCACCACCGGACCCGCCGGGGCGGCCGCAGCGTTGACTCCCGGGGGTGGGGTGGTATGTTGCTGTCGAACGAAGCCCCTACGCTCTCGATTCCGGGAGTGTAGCATGCCGAGGGCCCTGGGCCCCGCACGTGTTCCATCTCGTGTCCGCGCCGGCACTCCAGCCGGCGCGCCCATCCTCCTCGCCCCGGAACCCCCCCCACGGAAGGATACGGCTCCATGACCACGCTCCGACGCGCCGTCTTGCTGGTTCCACTCGCAGTCCTCGCAACGCTCTCGCTGGCCTGTGAAGGTGACCCGACAGGACCTGACACCGGGATCGTGTCCGTCTGGCTGACCATGGCCGGGAACTCGCCGGACCCGGATGGCGCCGCGGCCCGCCTCGACGGCGGCAGCTGGGCGCAACTCTACGCGGGACACCTGGTCGAGCTGGGCGAGGTGGCCGAAGGCAGTCACGTGGTGGAGCTCGGCGGGCTGGCCGCCCACTGCCAGCTGGCGGGGGACAACCCGCGAGTGGTGAGGGTCCCGGCCGGCGGGGGGGTGACCGTCGGGTTCGAAGCCACCTGCAACACCCCGGACGGCGAGCCGGGGCTCATGGCGCTGCTCAGGGAGGTGGGGCCGTACCCGGAGGGCGAGGTCCGGGCGGACACGGTGAAGCACGAGGCGGAGCTGGAGGATCGGGCGGACGGGTTGTGGACCTGCACCGTACGACGGGTGAGCAGCGAGCAGTATCCCGACGACTACGCGACCTTCAATCCGAACGCGGAGGTCGTCTTCCCCGGCTCCATGCTCCAGGGCGCCACGCTCGCCGACGCCACCCCTGAGCCGGTGCTGGTGGATCGGGCCGGGGGGACCCTGGTGATCAACCTGGTGAACGGGTCGTCCGGCGTGTACCAGGAGGTCGGCGAGGTGAAGCAGAGCACGGTCACGCAGGCCATCAACGACATCCTGGCGGCCAACAGCGGGATCGGCGCGGCCCGGTTCACCTACACGTCATCGGAGGTCCAGTCCCACGAGGAGATGGCGGCGTCCGT
>JBKGZE010000417.1:0-2876 GCA_046545735.1 Gemmatimonadota bacterium
GCTCCGGCCACGGGACGCCGGGGGCATGCTCGGCGTCCTGCCCGGATCCGGCGCACGGCAGCTCGGCGCCGGCGGTGTCGTAGCAGCGGGTCTGGCCGGTGTTGAGGTAGTGGCGGGGCATGACGGTCGGGGGCGACGCGGCGTCGAGCCGCCGTGCCGCCCCCCCGGTCCGCTACCGCTCCTCGCGCTCCTCGGGCTCGGCGGCCGGCTTGGCGGAGGACTCCCCCTCCCGGTGAGTGCGATCGCCGCCCGAACGTGACCCGGCGTCCCGGGACGTCCCCTCCCGGGCCGGCTCCTCGGGGATCCGCGACGACTCCGTGTCGAGGTTCGGGTCCGCCGCCGGCTTCGTGCTCCGGTCGCCCTTATCGCCGCTCACGATCCTGTCCTTGCCCGCGCTCATGCCTCCTCCTCGTTGTCGGTGAAAACCCGACCGAAGTCCGATGCGAAAATCGTGCGCGGGTCCCGAGGTTTCGGCCCCGTGGCGTGGCCGGCGAATTGCGCCGGGACCGCCCGAGGCGAGGACCGAAACGCGGATGGGCCGGCATGGGCTGGTTGAAGTGGGCGCTGGACCAGATACGCAGGCGCGTGGACAGCGCGCATGCGGCGGTGGCGGTCTTCCTGGGCGGATGCTTTCTGGCCCTGGCGGCGGGCGCGTGGGGGTTCGCGGCGCTCGCCGGGGCGGTGGTCGAGGGTCAGCTGCGGCAGTTCGACGAGATGGTCATGCGGTGGATCAACGCACGGGCGAGCGAAGGGCTGGACGAGCTCGCGCTCGAGGTCACCGTGCTCGGCGACTTGTCCGTGATCGCCGTGCTGCTGCTCGTGTCGAGCGCGCTGCTCTGGGTGAGCCACCATCGCTACTCCGTCCTGCTGCTGTGGGTGGGGATCGCGGGCAGCGGTCCGCTCATCTTCGTGCTGAAGGCCGCCTTCGACAGAGAGCGTCCCCAGGTCTTCGAGTGGCGCGGCCACTACACGGTGGAAAGCGCGTCCTTTCCTTCGGGCCATGCCCTCGGATCGCTCGTCGCCTACGTCCTGCTCGCCTATCTCATCGTCCGGCTGCAGGCAAGCCGGCCGCTGCGCTACACGACCATGGGCTTCACGGCGCTCGTGGTGGTGGCCATCGGGCTCACGCGGATCTACCTGGGCGTCCACTACCCGTCCGATGTCCTGGCCGGGTACGCCTTCGGCCTCGCCTGGGTGGCCCTGTGCGCCGTCGCACTGGAGGCGCTCCGCTATTTCCGCACGGGCCGGCTCTGGATGAGTGCCCGGGAGCTCTCCGCAGATCCGAGGGCGTAGCCGCTCGGCCGAGCGCGGAAGGGGCGCGGCGAAGGCCGTCGTGACCGCCGCGCCCCGGGGGGGGATGGAATCAGCTCGTCCAGGTTGTGGTCGCGTCGATGGTGCGGTTGCAGAACGTACCGCTCACCGTGCGCGTTCGGGCGTCGGGATCGAACTGGACGTCCAGATCGACGACGCACTCGCCGGAGCGATCGTCGTCACTGGTCCAGGCGAACCCGCCGTCGAGGGAGAGGGTCTGCAGGCCCGCGAGCACGCCGTCCTCCCAGCCGTGATGCGCCACGACCGCGATGTGCGGCTGCCCGGTCAGCGTGACCGTCGCGCGCCGTACCTGTCGGGCGCACGCGTCGTGGGTCTTGGTCATGTCCAGATCCATACTCCCCGAGCGCGTCTCCGGGTCGCGGACGCGAACGCGGGTGCCCTCGACCACGATCTCGCCGCCGGCGGGGCAGGTCCGGGTGATGGTGAAGTCCGTGGTCGCGGTGACGTCCGCCACGATTCCGGACGCCGCGCCTTCGGGATCCGCAGCGGTCATGGCCTGGGCGGCATAATCGCCCGTGATGGCGTAGACCTCGGCGATCATGGCATCCGAGAGACCGGTCATCTCGTCCGCCGTGAGCGCCGTCCCCGGCCCGATCGCGTCTTCGCAGGCGGTGAGGCCCAGCGCGGCCAGCCCGACGAGGAGACTCAACTTCTTCATGGTTCATTCCTCCTGATTCCTCGGTGCGAGTCGATTCCCATTCCCGCTCTTGCACTCTGGAGCCTGGACGGAGGTCGAACGTTAAACTGGGCGCCGGCCTCGCGGGCCGGCGCATCCGCCCCCACCTTGGGGCCATGCGCTCACCCGGTACTACGGCCGCCGCCCTGTTTCGCGCCCGCTTCGGCGCCCCGCCCACGCATCACGTTCACGCCCCCGGTCGGGTGAACCTGATCGGCGATCACGTGGACTACGTGGGACTGCCGGTGCTCCCGGTGGCGTTGTCGCGACGCGTCTCGCTCCTCGTGCGTCCCCGCGGCGACGCGCTGGTCCGGGTGGCGAGCGTGACGCCCGACTTCGGCGAGCGGGCGTTCGCCCTGGAGGCGGAGCCGCCGCCGTGGCCCGATGGCGACTGGGGCAACTATCTGAAAGCCGCGGCGGCGGACCGGGTCCGGGCGCACGCCGGGCTCCGGGGGCTCGACGCCGTCCTGACCTCCGAGGTGCCCGTGGCGGCGGGACTCAGCTCGTCGACGGCGCTCGTCGTCGCCACGGCCGTCGCAATCGAGGCGGTCAACGGGCGGAAGACGCCGCGGCTGGAGCTCGCCGCGTCGCTGGCCCGGGCCGAGCGGTACGTCGGCACCGAGGGAGGCGGGATGGACCAGGCGATCTGCCTCGGCGCGCGGGCGGGACACGCGGCGCTGATCGAGTTCGACCCGCTGCGGCTGGACCACGTGCCGATCCCGTCCGGCTGGCGGTTCGTCGTAGCCGACAGCCTGGTCCGGGCGGAGAAGTCTGGGGCGGCGCGGGAAGCGTACAACGACCGGGCCCGGTCGTGCCGGACGGCGCTGGCCCGGGTGCGGGCCGCGCTCGGACCCGGCCAGGCGCCCGC
>JBKGZE010000418.1:0-2874 GCA_046545735.1 Gemmatimonadota bacterium
GCCCACCACGCGGCCGAAGCCGCCCGCCCGACCCAAGGCGAAGCCGAAGGCCAAGCCGCCGGGCGGCGGGAACGGCTGACCGGCACTGGACGCGGCGACGCCCCGCCGGGATCTCCCGACGGGGCGTCGTGCGTCGGTGGTGAGCCGGGGTCCTCGAGGCTACACGATCGACCGGCCGATGGCGGCGATGCCGCCGACCACCAGGATCAGCGCGCCCGCCACGCCGAGCACCGCGAGCCGGTGGCTCTGGCGCTCCGCCGGGCGGCGCTTGTTGAGCGCGGCGGCCACGTGGGCGACCACGGCGGCCAGCACCATCATGCTGATGTGGCCCCAGAGGGCGGGGTAGAACGCCCACACGAACACCAGGACCAGTCCCAGGAGGACCTGGAGGTCGAGGATGCCGACGAAGCTGACCAGCAGGATGCGGCCGGTCCGGTCCCAGGGCCGGCCCTGGAGCATCCGCGCGAGCGAGTAGCCGAACGAGAGGACCCCGGCGAGCAGCACCAGGTAACGCAGCCCGGAGTGGGCGTGGAACAGGATGGTGGAAGCGTCCATGTCTCCTTCAGGTCGAGTGTCGTTGTGTGGTTCGCATCCAGCGCGAGCCTCAGTGGCCGCCGATGGGGCTGCCCGGCGGGGCCTCCAGCGGCGCCGGCGCCCGTCGGGGCTCGGCCGGCCGCTCGAGGAACCGCTCGATCTCGCCGGCCAGGCGGAGGGCGTGTGCCCGGTCCGCCTCCCCGCCCGCGCCCGCGCCGGATTCCAGCCGCTGGTGCAGCCCGCGCAGACGCAGCTCCGCGATGGCCCGCACCTGCGGCATGGCGGCCGTGGCCGCGAGCCGTGTCAATTCCCGGACCACCACGTCCTGCACCACGCGGCTCACCTCCGTTTCGTACCCGTCGCGGGTAGGTGCGTCGAAGGTCGCCTGCTCGAGGCGGTCGAGGACCTGGAGCAGGCCCGGCAGCGCCGGGTCCAGCGCGGCCTGCTCCACCAGCCGCGCCGCCCGCTCCGGGTGCAGCAGGAAGCCCACGGCGAGCTCCGCGACCACGGCGGCGGGTGAGACCGGGTCGAAGGTGATCCCCGTGTACCGGTCGAAGAGCTCCCGGTGCGCCGGGTAGCCGTACGGCCGGGGCGGGATCAGGTCGATCACCTGGCGGGGCATGGTGAGCGCGCCCGGGGCCAGGGTCGCGAGCACCGCGTCCAGCGCCGCGAGCTGCTCGTCGGCCGACACCGCGCGGAGGGGCACCTGGCCGTCGCCACGCATGGCGTAGCTGTAGCGCATCCCGCCCACCACCTTGGCCGTCGCCTCGATCTGGTAGCGGTGGTGGAGGTACAGCGGTACGAGCGCTTCCTCCAGCGTGGCCAGGGGCATGCCCGTGCGGATCGCGCCGTCACCGAAGCGTTCCAGCGCCGCGGCGCGCACCCGCATCATCCGGCGCAGCTCGGTGGCGGCGTCGGCGCCGTTGTCCCACAGGTGCGTGTGGGGGTGGGCGCTCCCGGCCGGCCGGGCATCCTGGTCGGAGAGGAAGATGAGGCCGCGATCGCGGGCCTCGTCGAGGATGGCCTCGAGGGCGGCGGCCTCGTCGGTCCCGTCGGGGAAGTCGGAGTAGCCGTATGCGATCGTCACCTTCTCCCAGTCGCCGATCTCCGTGGTGTAGGCGGCCGAGAGGTCGATCTCGCCGTCGGGCCCGAGGCGGACGAGGGGGTGGGGATAATCCATGACCGAAGCGCGGTCGAGAGCGCTGGCCAGGTAGTTGTGTGCCAGGCCGAGGGTGTGGCCCACCTCGTGGGCGGAGAGCTGGCGGATCCGCGCCAGCGCCATCTCCCGCATGGCGTCGGGCACGTTGCCGGCCTCGTCGTACGGCGACAGCAGCCCCTCCGCCAGCAGGTAGTCCTGACGGACCCGCAGCGAGCCGAGGAGAACGTGCCCCTTGATGATCTCGCCCGTGCGCGGGTCCGTCACCGAGCTGCCGTAGCTCCAGCCGCGGCTCGAGCGATGGATCCAGTTGATCACGTTGTAGCGCACGTCGAGCGGGTCGGCCGTGTCGGGGAGCACCCGGACCTGGAACGCGTTCCGGTAGCCGGCGGCCTCGAACGCCTCGTTCCACCAGCTGGCGCCCTCCAGCAGCGCCGACCGGACCGGCTCCGGCACGCCCGGATCCAGGTAATAGACGATCGGCTCCACCGGCTCGCTCACCGCCGCGTCCGGATCCTTCTTCTCCAGGCGGTGCCGGGCGATCCAGCGGCGGGTCATGGGCTCGCCGAGCGGGGTCGCGTAGTCCAGCCACGTGACGCCGAAGTAGCCGGACCGGGGGTCCAGCGCCCGGGGCTCGTAGCCCGGGGGCGGCGACGCGATGAACGAGTGCCGCTGGCGCACCGTCACCGCCTCCGGCGACGGCGCCACCGACCGGATCCACCCGCCCGCCGGATCGCCGGTGAACGTCAGCATCACCTCCACTTCCGTGTTCCGCGGGAACGCGCGCGTGTTGGGCATGTACAGCGCGCTCCGGCTCTCCTCCAGGCGGTACGTCCCCTGGCCGCTCTGCTCCAGACGATCGGCCACGCCGTGTACGTCACGCAGCACGAACTCGGTGGCGTCCACCAGCAGACGGCCGTCCGTCTCCGCCGCGATCTCGAACCCCCAGAGCACCGACCGCGCGAACGCGTCCTCCACCGCCGCCCGCTCGGCCGGGTTCTCCGTCACCGCCCGGAACGCGTAATTCGGCTCGACCAGGAGCAGCTTGCGGCCCGCCCGCTCGAAATGGACCACCCGGGTCCGGCCGAGCTGGTTCCGGTCCAGCCCGATGTCGTTCGAGCCCAGGCCGGCGCCCAGCGCGTGCACGTACAGGAACTCGCTCCCGGTCTCCGGGACCTCCAGCC
>JBKGZE010000419.1:0-2872 GCA_046545735.1 Gemmatimonadota bacterium
GCTCCAGGGCGACGTGGGCTCCGGCAAGACGGTGGTGGCGGTGCTGGCCATGCTCCTCGCGGCGGAGTGCGGGTACCAGGCGGCGCTCATGGCGCCGACCGAGCTGCTGGCGGAGCAGCACGTCCGCAACGTCCGGAGCCTGCTGAGCGGGCTGGGCGTGGAGGTCACGCTCCTGGTCGGCCGGCAGAGCGGCGGTGAGCGGGCGGCGGCGCGGGAGGCGGTCGCCAGCGGTCGCGCCCGGCTGGTCATCGGGACCCACGCGCTGATCCAGGAGGGTGTGGAGTTCCACCGGCTCGGGCTGGTGGTGGTGGACGAGCAGCACCGGTTCGGCGTCCGCCAGCGGATGGCGCTGGCGGAGCGGGGGCCCGGGGGAGGCGGCGAGCCGGACGTGCTGGTCATGAGCGCCACGCCGATCCCTCGCTCCCTCGCCCTGACCCTGTACGGCGACCTGGACGTGAGCGTCCTCGACGAGCGGCCTCCCGGGCGCCAGCCCATCCGCACCGCCCTGCGCGACGAGCGGGCCGCGTCGCGGGTATGGGCGTTCATCCGGGATCAGGTGGCCGCCGGTCGCCAGGCGTACGTGGTCTACCCCCTCATCGAGGAGTCCGAGAAGGTCGACCTGAAGGCGGCCACCGCCGAGTACGAGAAGCTGGACTCGGAGGTCTTCCCGGAGCTGCGGGTCGGCCTGCTGCACGGGCAGATGGCCGGGGAGGAGAAGGAGGCGGTCATGGCCGCCTTCGTCGCCGGCGAGCTGGACATCCTGGTCTCCACGACCGTCATCGAGGTCGGGATCGACGTGCCGAACGCCACCGTCATGGTGGTGGAGCACGCCGAGCGGTTCGGCCTCTCCCAGCTCCACCAGCTGCGGGGCCGCATCGGCCGCGGCGCGGAGGAGAGCTTCTGCGTCCTCATCGCCGGCGGCGGGCCCGAAGCCATGGAGCGGCTGCGAGTGCTCAGCGAGACCGACGACGGCTTCGAGATCGCCCGCGCCGACCTCCGGCTCCGGGGCATGGGCGACCTCTTCGGCGCCCGGCAGCACGGGCTGCCCGACTTCCGCTTCTTCGACCCGGAAAAGGACGAGCAGCTCCTGCTCACGGCCCGTGCCGAGGCCGGGCGCGTGATCCGGGCGGACCCGGAGCTGCGCCGCCCCGAGCACGCCCGGTTCCGCCAGGAGCTGGTGGAGCGGTACGGGGAGCGCGCGCGGATGTACGAGGTCGGCTGAGCGGCCGGGAGCCGCCTAAAATGGTGACGCGGTCAGCATCTCCTGGATCCGGGCCCAGCCCTCGTCGGTGTACTCCGGCGGCGTGGGGTCGCTGGCGATGGCGTGAGCCAGATAGAAGGCGAGACGCGTGACCCGGGCGGCCTTGTCCGCGTGGATCGCCTCGGGCTCGTCGCTCACCTGGTGGTAGTCCTCGTGCTCGCCGGTGGTGAAGAAGACCGCCGGGATCCGCTGCTGGACGAACGGCAGCTGATCGCTGCGCAGGAAGTAGCGCTCCTCCGGGGCCGGGTCGAGGATGAGCGTCAGCTCCAGCTCCGGGTGCGCGGCCATGAGCTCCCGGAGCGTCTCCTCCAGCGTGCTGTACTCCTGGCCGATCCCGATCACCGTGTCCGGCAGCGGGTCGCGGCCCATCATGTCCAGGTTCACGTTGGCGACGACGCTCCCGATGTCCAGCGTCGGGTCCTCGACCCACGCCCGCGAGCCCAGCAGCCCCTTCTCCTCGCCGCTCACCAGCAGGAACACCACCGACCGGGCGGGCGGCTCATCCAGCGCGGCCAGCGCCTCCGCGATCTCCAGCACCGCCGCGGTCCCGGAGGCGTCGTCGTCGGCGCCGTTGAAGATGGAATCGCCGGTCTCGTCCGGCGTGCCCACGCCGACGTGGTCGAAGTGCGCCGTGAGCACGACATAGGTGTCCCGCAGTACGGAGTCCGAGCCGGGCAGCATGGCCACCACGTTCGGCGGCCGGTGGGTGGACTCCGTCGCGGTCGAGCGAACGACCAGCGGCTGCGTGCCCAGCGCCGTGGGCCCGTCCAGGTCGCCCAGCTCCGCGCCGAGCCCGGCGACGAGCTCGGCGCCCGCCTCGTGCGTGATCCCCACCACGGGGGTGGGCCCGGCCTGCTCCGCCGTCATCCGCGCGAGCTCCGGGATCATGCCCACCGGGAACCCCGGGTCCAGCACGAGGATCACGCCGGGGGCGCCCAGCATCAGCGCCGGCTGCAGCGCGCTCACGAGCCGCTGCTGCCACTCCTGGTTCAGCTCGGTCCCCGTGTGTCGGTAGACCAGGATCCTGCCACGGGCCTCAGGCGGCGGCGGGCCCGCTTCTCCCGCCACGCCCACATAGTACGCCGGCGCTTCCTGCGGCTCGGCCGTGGGCACCATGAAGTAGTCGACCGCGTACGTCGGCTGCCACCCGCTGCCCGACACACGCACCGTCGTCCGGTCGGCATCGAGCTGCGCCACCGTGTAGTCGTACCGGTGGATGAACGTGCCGTCTTCACCCGCCGGCTCCATGCCCGCCGCCCGGAGCTCGCGTGCGATGTACTCGGCCGCTTCTTCCAGCTCCGGGCTCGGCGTGTCCCGCCCCGCCATCGTGTCGTGCGCCAGCACCGTGATCCTGCGGGCCATGTCCTCTGCCGTGATCGTGCCCGCCGCCGTTTCGACGGTCACCGCCGGGGCGGGCGCCTCAGGCGCCGCACCGCCGCACGCCGGCAGCGCGAGCAGGAACAGGAGCGCGCCGCGCGGCGGCAGGGAACGCCAGGGTCGATCGATGGTCATGGTCCGCTCTCGGTGGGGGTCACAACGCGCTTCACTCCAGGGGGCTTCCGGAGGTTACCGGATTCGGGTGCCGGGGACAACGGTCTCGTCCCGGCCGGG
>JBKGZE010000420.1:0-2872 GCA_046545735.1 Gemmatimonadota bacterium
CACCCATCCGGCCATGGACCTGACGGCCTGGCTGCTGTACTCCTTCCTGGCGACTCTGGCGCTCGCCGCCGCCGTGCTCCACTACCGGCACCGCGAAGCGCCGGTCCGGGGACGACTCGGGCTGGGGATCCTCAGGGGCGCGGCGTTCGCGCTCCTGCTGCTCCTCCTTTTCGACCCCGTCCTGCCCGCCCCGCGCGCTGCGGGACGGCCGGTCGTCGCGCTGGTCGACGTCTCTCTGAGCATGACGCTGCCGGTCGAGGCCGAAGGCGGCCGGACGCGGTGGGCGGAGGCGCGGGCCGTGGTCGCGGAGCTGGGTCCGGACCGCGTCCGTCTGTTCGGGACGCCGGAAGCGCCCGTGGTCGACCGGCTGCCCGACCGTGTGCCGGTGGCGCCGGCGAGCCGTCTCGCCCCGGCGCTCCGGGCGGCGCTCGAGTCCGGCGCGGGTCGTGTCGTGGTGGTCACGGACCGGGCGGTGGAGGACGAGGCCGAGGCCCGCCGGCTGGCGGCGGAAGCGGGCGTCCCGGTCGAGGTCCGCGCGGTGGGCGAGCGGACGCCGGTGAACCTGGGGGTCGCGGAGGTCGCGGCGCCGACGTGGGTGGAGGCGGGGGAGGTGGTGGCCATCGAAGCGGCCGTCGCCCGGCTGGGCGAGGGTCGGGGGGAGGACGACAGCGTGACGGTCGTCCTGGAACGGGACGGGCGCGAGCTGGATCGGACCCGTGTAGGCGTGCCAGCCGTCGGGCGGACCAGCCCGGCTGCGCTCCGGTTCCGCCCGGCCGCGGGTGAGGAGGTGCCGGTCAGGCTGGACGTGCGGGTGCTGCCTGGCGGCAGCGCGAGGGATGACGATGTCCGGAGCGTATACGTCAGGATCGCGGCCGAGCCCGCGGGCGTGGCACTGATCAGCTTCCGCCCGGACCAGGAGCCGCGATTCCTGCTGCCGGTGCTCGAGCGGGCGCTCGGTCTGCCGGCCCGCGGCTGGCTCGCGCTCCCGGGTGAGCGCTACATCCGGTTGGGCACGGAGGGGGAGGCCGGACAGGTCACGGGCTCGGCCACGGTCCGCGGGGCGCTGGACGGGGCCGACCTCGTGGTCCTCCACGGCATCCGGGAGGATTCGCCGCCGTGGGCGCGGCGCGTCCTCCGGCAGGCCCGACGACTGCTCGTCTTCCCGGGCGACCCGGCCCCGGAGGCGGTGCCCTGGGCCCCGTCGGCGCCCCGGGCGGGCGAGTGGTACCTCAGCGCCGAGGTGCCGGCGTCGCCGGTGGCCGCGCTCCTGGCGGGGATGCCGACGGAGGAGCTGCCGCCCTTGACCGGCGTCCGGGAGCCCGGTGGCGTGGGCGCGTGGTCGCCCGTCATGGCGCGGCTGGCGCGACGAGGCGAGGAGGCTCCGGTGGTGGTGGTCGGGGTGTCCGGTGGCCGGCGAGTGGCGGTTGCCCTGGCCGACGGGTACTGGCGCTGGGCGTTCGCGGGCCCCGCGGGACGTGAGGTCTACGACCGCACATGGGCCGCGCTGGCCGGCTGGCTCATGGGGGACGCCGGCGGCGCGGAGACCATACGCCCTGAGCCGCGGGTGGTGCACCGGGGCGATCCCGTCCGCTGGGTCGCACCGGCCGGCGCGGACTCGGCCCGGATCACGGCGTGGCCCGATGGGCCGGTTCCATCGGACGCCCGCGTGGGGGCGGCCGCGCCGGCGACGGACACCGTCGTCGCCGTGCGGGCGGGGGCGGCCGCCACGGCGCCCCTGCCGGCGGGGCACTATCGGTACGAGGCACGGGTCGTCGCAGGGGAAGCAGGTGCGGCGGGCCGCGCCGCCGCGGGGCCGTTCACGGTGGATGCGTACTCGCCGGAGCTCACCCGACCGGCGGTGGCGCTGGCGCTCGAATCCCGCGAGGATTCCGTGGAGCCGGGCCGGGCGGGCCGGCCACTGCACGCGATGGCGTGGCCGTACGTTCTCCTGGTGATCCTGCTCTGCGCGGAGTGGGTGGTCCGGCGGAGGGTGGGGCTGCGGTGAGGCCCGGACGGGCTCTGTGTGAAACACATCGGATCACGAACGCTGGATTCAGAATGAAGAGTTCCGGATTCCGCGATCACAATCGAATTCAACGGACCGGGTACGGCAGGCACAGTGGCTAAGGGAAGACTGTTCAGGACGGGCACGGAGAAGAAGAGCCTCTGGCAGCGGGTGAAGGAGGTCGCGCTCACGGACGTGGGCGTGGTCATGAGCGGCGGGCTGGACCATGACGCGCTCGAGCAGCTCGAGGACCTGCTGCTGGCCCACGATTTCGGCGTGAAGGCCACGCTCCGGCTGGTGGACCACGTGGAGGACCTGACCCGGACGGGCAGGGTGAAGACGGAGGCCGAGTTCCGGCGCGCGGTCGAGGACGAGATCCACCGGATCCTGACGTCGGGCTCGTCGGATACCACGCTGCGGCTGCCGCCGAAGGGGGCGCTGGCGGCGGTGCTGGTGGTCGGGGTGAACGGCGTGGGGAAGACCACCACGATCGGGAAGCTGGCCCGCCGTCTGGGCCGCCAGCGCAAGCGGGTGCTCCTGGCCGCCGGCGACACCTTCCGGGCGGGGGCCATCGACCAGCTCCGGATCTGGGCCGACCGGGCCGGCTCGGAGTTCGTCGGCGCCCAGCCGGGCGCGGACCCCGGCGCCGTCACCTTCGACGCCGTGGACGCGGCCCGGGCCCGGGGTTGCGACACCCTGATCGTGGACACCGCCGGTCGCCTGCACACGCAGGGCGACCTCATGGCCGAGCTGGAGAAGGTGGGGCGGGTGCTCGGCCGGAAGATCGAGGGCGGTCCGCACGAGACGCTGCTCGTCCTGGACGCCACGGTGGGGCAGAACGCGCTCCGGCAGGCCACGGAGTTCAAC
>JBKGZE010000421.1:0-2866 GCA_046545735.1 Gemmatimonadota bacterium
GTCGTCGTGTTCGAAGAACGCGAGCGCCTCGTCGACGGTCATGTCGAGCACGTCGGCGATGTTCTTCCCCTTGTAGAGGACCTCGAGGGTCTCTCGGTTGTAGCGTTTGCCGCGGCACACCTCGCAGGGGATGTAGACGTCCGGGAGGAAGTGCATCTCGATCTTCACGAGCCCGTCCCCGCTGCACGCCTCGCACCGTCCACCCTTGACGTTGAAGCTGAACCGGCCAGGGGCGTAGCCGCGGATCTTCGACTCCGGCAGCTCGGCGAAGAGGCTGCGGATGGGGGTGAAGAGCCCGGTGTACGTGGCCGGGTTCGACCGCGGCGTACGGCCGATGGGCGACTGGTCGATGTCGATGACCTTGTCGATGTGCCGGACGCCGTCGATCCCGTCGTGGGCGCCCGGGATCGTGCGCCGGCGGTTGATCTCCTTCGCGAGCGCCTCGAAGAGGATCTCATTCACGAGCGTGCTCTTCCCCGACCCGCTCACGCCGGTCACGGCCGTGAAGGTGCCCAGCGGGAAGTGGACGTCGATGGCCTTCAGGTTGTGCTGCCGCGCGCCCCGGACCGTGAGCGTCCCCTTCTTCCTCGGGCGACGCCGCTCGGCCGGCACCGCGATGGACTTCTCCCCCCGCAGGTACGCCCCCGTCAGGGAGGCGGGCTCCGCCATGATGTCCTCCACCGCGCCCCGGGCGACCACGTGGCCGCCGTGCCGGCCTGCGCCGGGGCCGAGGTCGATGACGTGGTCGGCCTGCCGGATGGTCTCCTCGTCGTGCTCCACCACGATCACCGTGTTCCCCAGGTCCCGGAGCTGGCGGAGCGTGTCCAGCAGCCGCTCGTTGTCACGCTGGTGCAGCCCGATGCTGGGCTCGTCCAGGATGTAGAGGACGCCCACGAGCCGGCTCCCGATCTGCGTGGCCAGCCGGATCCGCTGGGCCTCCCCGCCCGAGAGCGTCTCCGCGCTCCGCCCCAGCGTCAGGTACTCGAGCCCCACGTTGGCCAGGAAGGTGAGCCGCTCGGTGACCTCCTTGAGGATGGGGCCCGCGATGCGGGCAGGGAGCGCGCCGGGGTCGCCGGGCTCACCGTCGTCGAGCGGGAGCGAGCGGAAGAATGCCAGCGCCGCCCCCACGCTCAGGTCCGCGATCTCGCCGATGGTGCGGCCGGCGACCGTGACGGCCAGCGCTTCCGGGCGTAGCCGGTGCCCGCCGCACGCCCGGCACGGCTGCGCGATCATGAACTCCCGCAGCTGAGCCCGGACGTTCTCCGAGCCCGTCTCCTCGTAGCGGCGCTTCACGTTCTCGAGCACGCCCTCCCATGGCTCCGTGTAGCTGCCCGCCTTCCCACCCGTCCGGTAAGGGAACTCGATGGCCTCGTCGCCGGAGCCGGTGAGGATGACCTCCCGCACGCGCTCCGGGAGCCGGCCCCAGGGGGTGTTCGGGTCGAAGCCGTAATGCTCGGCCAGCCCGGTGATCACCGAGCGCCGAAGGTGCCCCGTGGGCGCCCCCCACGGGATGATCACGCCCTCGAGGATCGAGATCGACGGGTCGGCCACCACCAATTCGTCGCTCACCTCGAGCCGCGTGCCCAGACCGCCACACGCCTCGCACGCGCCATAGGGGCTGTTGAAGCTGAACTGCCGTGGCTCCAGCTCCGGGATGCTCGTGCCGCAGTGGACGCACGCGAACCGCTCGCTGAAAATGAAGGTTTCGGGACCCTCACCACCATGGAGCACCACCTCCACCACGCCCTCCGCCGTGTTCAGCGCCGTTTCCACCGAGTCGGCCAGCCGCGCCCGGTCGTCCGGTCGGACCTTGAGCCGGTCCACAACCACGGCGATGTCGTGGTTCTCGTACCGGTTGAGCGACGGCGGCGCCTCCAGGTCGTACGTCTCACCGTCCACCCGGACCCGCACGAACCCCTTCTTCCGGGCTTCCTCGAACAGCTCCCGGAACTCGCCCTTGCGCCCCCGGACCAGCGGTGCCAGCACCTCCAGCCGCGCACCCTCCGGCCACGTCAGAACCCGGTCCGCGATCTGACCGGCCGTCTGCGGCTGCACGGGGCGGCCGCAGTCGTGGCAGTGCGGCGTGCCGACCCGGGCCCAGAGCAGACGCAGGTAGTCGTAGACCTCCGTGACCGTGCCCACCGTCGAGCGCGGGTTCCGCCCCGTGGTCTTCTGCTCGATGGAGATCGCCGGGCTCAACCCCTCGATCACATCCACGTCCGGCTTCTCCATCACGCCCAGGAACTGGCGGGCGTACGCCGACAACGACTCCACGTACCGCCGCTGCCCCTCCGCGTAAATGGTGTCGAACGCGAGCGAGCTCTTGCCCGACCCGCTGATCCCCGTCACCACCACCATACGGTCGCGCGGGATCTCCACGTCGATGTTCTGCAGGTTGTGCTCGCGGGCACCGCGAACGATCAGCTGTTCGTCCATCACGTCTCGGTCTGGCTCGAGCCTGGAAGCGCCGGTTCAAGGGGGGTGTATACCCGGGGAGGGCGGTGCCGGTCCATGCGGGGCGCGGCCTGCGGCCGCGCAAATGGCAGGCGGCGTTCCGCCCCCTGCAAATGGCCGTCTGCCGCGGCAAATGGCCCGCCTCCGGCGGGCAAATGGCGCGACCTGTCGGCCGCGCAACCCGGCGGCTGCGCCGCCAAACGGCCGCTGCGCGGCAAACCGCGGGGCGCTGCCCCGCAGGTCGCGCCCTTCGGGCGCAAACGGGGCGCGCCTGCGGCGGCGCCCAACCGGGCTGCACTGCGTGCAGCCAAAGCACCACCTCGAGCGTCTGGGGCGCCCTTGCGAGGCCGATAGGCCGAGCCATTTGCCCCCGAAGGGGCCGGTTGCGAGCCGCAGGCGAGCCATTTGCCCC
>JBKGZE010000422.1:0-2851 GCA_046545735.1 Gemmatimonadota bacterium
TACACGTCCGGCACCACGGGGCAGCCGAAGGGGGCCATGCTGACCCACGCCAACCTGGCGTACATGGTGGCGGCCACGCGCCAGCACGGCGCCGTGCCGGCCGTGGCGGGGGAGGTCGCCCTCTCGATCCTACCCCTTTCCCACGTCCTCGAGCGGGCCGCCTCGCTCTACTTCTGGGACACCGGCGTGGTCCTCGCCTACGCCGAGTCCATGGACACGGTGGCCGAGAACCTGCTCGAGGTCCGGCCCCACGTCATGGTGTCGGTGCCCCGCCTGTTCGAGAAGATCCACCAGAAGGTGGTGGGCGGCGGCGGCGCCAGGGGCCGGATCGCCCGCTGGGCCGCGGACGTGGGAGCCAGGGTGGTGGACCGGCGGCTGGCCGGGAAGCGCGTCCCCCCGGGCGAGGCGCTCCAGTTCAGGGTGGCGGACCGGCTGGTGTTCACCAGGCTCCGGGAGCGGACGGGCGGGCGGCTCCGCAGCTTCATCTCCGGCGGCGCCCCCCTGGCCGCCGACGTGGCCCGGCTCTTCTTCGCCGCCGGGATGCCGATCCACGAAGGCTACGGCCTGACCGAGACGTCGCCCGTGCTGGCGGTGAACCAGCCGGGCGCGGTGCGGCTCGGCACCGTGGGCCGGCCCTACCCCGGGATCCGGCTCCGCATCGGGCCCGAGAACGAGATCCAGGCGCGCACCCCCGGGCTCATGCGCGGCTACTGGAAGAACCCCGATGCCACCGACCGCGCCATCGACCGGGACGGCTGGTTCCATACCGGCGACATCGGGGAGCTGGACGAGGACGGCTTCCTCCGGATCACCGATCGGCTGAAGGACGTGGTGGTGACGGCGGGGGGGAAGAACATCGCGCCGCAGCCGATCGAGCTGCACGCCACCCGGTCGCCGTTCGTGAACCAGGCGGTCGTCATCGCGGACCGGCGCCCGTTCCCGATCCTCCTGGTCGTCCCCGACTGGGAGCGGGTGGAGGACCGGGCCGCCGCCGACGGGGTCCCGCTCCGCGACCGGGAGGCGGCCGCCACGGACCCGTGGGTGGTCCGGCTCCTGGAGCAGCAGACCCTGGGGCGCATGGATCGGTTCGCCCGTCACGAGACGCCAAAGCGGATCGCCGTGCTCGCCGACGAGCTGACCGTGGAGGAGGGCCTCCTCACCCCCACGCTCAAGGTGCGACGCCGACGGGTGGAGGAGCGCTTCGCGGAGCTGATCGAGTCGGTCTACGAGCGCGCCAGCGCGGAGCGGACCGCGGCGGTCCGATAGACTCAGCCGCGCCGACGGGATCGGCGCCTTCATGAACCGCGGGAGCCCGAACCGCATGAGCCGCGGGGACGTGGGAGTGACCGCCCCGGCCCACCCCCACGCCCCCGCCGAGCCCCACGTCCCCGGCGGGCGCTACTTCACCCGCTCCAGCAGGTCCTCGTCGATGGCGTCCCGGTGCATCATCACGTTCAACACCCGGAGCGCCAGCCAGTCGCCGCGCATCCAGACGTAGCCCCGTCGCCCGCTCCCGGTGCCATGGGAGTTCTTGATCAGGTACCAGTCGTGCCCGTCCACCACCCGGTGATCCACGGCGTGGACCAGGTGGTCGTCCGTGGTCCGACGCTCCTCGAAGTCGCTCTGGCGCGTCGCCTGGTCGATCATGTAGGACGGCGCCATGTCCGGGTGGATCACGGCGATGCCGGCGGGGTTCCACGCGGCGCCCCGGTCGCCCCAGTCGGTGTCGACCGCCACCGAGTAGCCCCGGTTGAGCGCACGGTTGATGGTCCGGACGAATGCGTCGAGCGGCACGTTCACGTACCGGTCGTAGTCCCACCAGTTGTCCGGGACGTCCACTTCCCCGTACGTGTAGAACGGCGTGTCCGTGTAGGACATGAGCTGCACGTACGCGTCCGGATCGATCCCGAGATAGTCGGCGGCGTACTCCCGCGGCGTCATCCGGCGGCCGTCCACGGTCACGCTCGTGGGCGGCGGCGCCAGGTGCCGGTCCAGCACGGCGCGGACCTCGCGCACGGTAGCCTCCACGTCCCAGCCGCGATCGTCGGCCTCGGCCATCGCCGCCAGGACCTCCCGGGTCATCCGCCCCGAGTTCTCCGGCTCCACGTACGCGTCCTCGGGGACGATGCCGTAGTCGCGCACGATCCGGATCACATCGTGCGGCAGCCCGCCATCGCCCAGCGGCACCTCGCCCCGCCGCGGGTGGAACCCCTCGCCGCGCCGGCTCGTGTACTCGCGGGCCTTCTCGACCCACGCCCAGTAGACGACGTAGTACTCGGACAGGTCCAGCTCGCGATCCGCCTCCGCGAGCGCGGCCACCAGCTCCTCGTTCTGCCGCAGGACCTCCGACTCGAGGAACGAAACCGTCGCGAAGCTCCAGCAGGTCCCGCCCCGCTGGCGCTTGATGGAGGTGTGGGCTATGTCCGTGCCCAGCCAGTTCGGGGCATGGATCTGGTCGAAGAAGGCCTGCTGCTCCGCCGCGTTGCCACGCTGCGCCGTCGCGGGCACGGCGCACAGGAAGAGGAGCGCCCCGGCCAGGGCGGTACGAACGACTCGTTCGGTCATGATCACGGCTCCGGTTGTGTTGCTCGGTGCCGGGTAGGGGCCGAAACAGAATGGGGCGGCGGCGGGACCGGGGAAAGGGCGGAAGAGCATTGACACCCGCGGCGACGCCGGTGAACCTTCGGATCGTGGCCCGACCTCGGGCCCGGCAGTGACCGCGCGGGCGGCCGGAGCCGATGCCCTCGGCTGCCTCGGACCCGATCCCCCGGTCCCTGCCGATCCGGCGACGCCGCCCCCTGGAACGGGCCGGGCACCTGGTCGGCACGACCATTGCCCCGCATGTGCGCCT
>JBKGZE010000423.1:0-2848 GCA_046545735.1 Gemmatimonadota bacterium
TGCGCGCCACGAACTCCGGCCTACCCCGCGCGGGGCAAATCACGCCGCGAAGCCGCGCGACCAACGACCAGGTGGTCCCACTCTACGAGCTGGAGAAGCGCTACGGCTTCGACCCGGAGCAGCCGGCGGCCGCGGCGGCGGAGCGGTTCGCCATCGAGCGGCTCGCCACGGGCGCCGGGATGCTGCGCTCGATCTGGTACCATGCCTGGGTGGAGAGCGAGGCCGTGGCGGAGGTCCTCGCCCACCAGAGCTGGTAACGGCGGCGCCCCCGGCGCTCCGGCACCTATCTTCCCGCCCGGCGAGCCGAGCCTCTGGCCGCCAGCCGTTCGTCAGGGCAGCCCGACCGGGGTGGGCGGGTACTCGTCGGAGTCGCTGGTGCCGATCCCGATCTGACCCGAGCTGTTCCCACCCCAGCAGTAGAGCGAGCCGGCGGTCGTGATCCCGCAGCTATGCTGTTCGGCGGCTGAGATCGTCAGCCAGGCTGACGGGTCGGTGATAGTCAGGGGCGAATAGGAGGCCCAGCGGGTGTCGTAGGAGACGCCGAGCTGGCCCCAGCTGTTGTACCCCCAACAGGCCCCATCGCCGGTGGTGGTCACGCCGCACGTGTGCTCCTCGGCGCC
Organism: Gemmatimonadota bacterium; assembly: GCA_046545735.1. Taxonomy (GTDB): domain Bacteria; phylum Gemmatimonadota; class Gemmatimonadetes; order Longimicrobiales; family RSA9; genus JAWVYT01. The sequence goes on from JBKGZE010000423.1 coordinate 621, forward strand.
GTCCACCTGTACGTAGCCCGAGGGGCCGGGCGTCGGGCTGTCGACACCGCCATAACTGGCGGAGCCCGTCCCGAACTGGCCGAGGCTGTTGTCGCCCCAGCAGTATACGTTTCCATCCCCGATGGCGCAGACGTGCCAGTCGCCGCTGTGGATGGTGCTGAACGAGTAGTCGCCGTCCACCGGCTGCGGGACGGAGTTCACGTACGGCGCGCCCGCGCGGCCCACCGTCCCGCCGTCGCCCCAGCAGTAGCCCGTGCCGTCCGTGGAGACGGCGCAGGAGGAGTAGATCCCGGCGGTGATGGACTGGAACGTGACACTGCTGGCCACGGCCGTGGGGATCAGGCGGTCGACCGTGGAGCCGTCCCCGAGGGCGCCGTTGTAGTTGTCCCCCCAGCAGTAGGCCTGGCCGTCGCTCGCGATCCCGCACGTGTGCCAGTGGCCGGCCTCGATCTGCTGCCACGTGCCCGTGTAGTCCACGGCCACGGGGGTGAAGTGGTAGGTATCGCTACCGGTACCCAGGTAGTAGCCATCGCCCCAGCAGTAGCCGGTGCCATCGGTGGCGACAGCACAGGTGTGGTATTTGCCCGCGGAAATGTCGGTGAACCGGAGATCCGTGTCCACGAGCATCGGCACGGGGGCGGAGTTCCTAGATTCGGTACCGAGCTGACCGTCGGAGTTGTCGCCCCAGCAGTACGCGACGCCGTCCACGTCCAGCGCGCAGGTGTGGTACCCGCCGGCGCTGACCTGGGCGAACTCCACCCCGTCGAGCGAAGGCGCCACCAGCACCTCGAAGACCAGAGTGTCCTGACCCCACCAGGCCACGGGCACGCCCGTGACCCACGCCTTCACCTGGTGCACGCCCGGCGTGGTGGGGGCCGTGTACTGGACCGACGCCTGGCCGTTCGCGTCGCTGTAGACCTCCGTTGCGCTGAGAGTTCCCGCCTCCGCCGAGAACTTCACCAGCGCGTTCTCCACCGGGTCCGTGAACGTCTCGTAGCCCATGCTCCCCCAGACCTGGACCGTGAAGGGCAGGGGCAGCGGCTCGCCCGTGTTCGCGACCTGATCGCTTCCCGAGACCTCCTCGATGGCCTCCAGCCGGCAGTCCTCGTACCGGTCGCGGAGGCAGAGGTCGTAGTCCCCGGCTCCCGTGATGGCGAGGAAGTGAGGCTCTTCGTCGATCATGGTCACCGAGCCCCGCGCGGTTTCGCCATCCGTCGCCACTACGGTCTGACCGTCCACGGCCTCCAGCTGGCCCGTGGTCGGGTCGCGGCGGTACAGCTGCGCGGTGATGGACCCGGTCTCCCCCCGGTGATCGAGGTCGAGATCCTTCGACGTCCTCCAGCCCACCGGCACCGGCATGAGATCGATGTCCGTGTCGCCGGCCTCGCCGAGGGTGCCGATCACGTCGTACGGCAGGCTGTCCGGCAGCGTCGCCCCGGCCAGGACCGACAGGTCGTTCGGCTCCATGGTGGCGGACGGATCGGTATTGAGCCAGTCCTGATCGACGATGTCGGCCCCCGTGAGCTCCAGCGTATACGGCGCCGTGGCCTCCTGGTCCGGCGATGCCGCCGCGACCTCGACGATGAAGTACATCCACGAGGTTAGGCGGATGGTCGCGCTGGCGGACCCGCCCGCGGGCGCGGAGAGGGTGCCGAGCCACAGCTCGCCGCTGTCGGCGTGCCGCACCCGGGCCACCAGCGGCGCCACGCCGTCGGTCTCGGTCAGCGTGACGGTCACGGCGCTGTCGCCCGTGAGCCGGAACTGATAGCGGTCCAGGTCCTCGGCGCCCGCGACCGCTGCGCTGCCCACCGCCGGGTCCGTGGCCGTGCGGAACGGCAGCCCCGGCAGGCCATCGTAGGAGTCGAGGCGCGGGTCCACGTCCGCGGCGACCACCTCGATGTCGGTGATGTGGAGCGAGTCGTTGGGCTCGTACGGGTCGCCGCTCGGCGCGGCCGCATCGACGATCACCGTGGCGCTGTCGGCCAGCTCGCTGGTGGCCGCGAACACGTACGCCGTGCCGTTGGCGACCGCGTGCACGCGGCCCGTGCTGGTGACCGTGGCGACGTCGGTGTCGCTCGAGCCCCAGTCCACGTCGGTGGTGACGACGTTGTCGTACGCGTCGTACCCGGTGACCGTCAGGTCCACGGAGTCGCCGAGCGCGGTGAGCGTGGCCTCCGCCGGGTCGACCGCGAGTCGGTCGAGCGGGCCGGCCAGCGCCCGCGCCGTCA
>JBKGZE010000424.1:0-2820 GCA_046545735.1 Gemmatimonadota bacterium
GCGAAGTCCGACCTGCGCGTGGCCGCCTACGGCGACGTGGACGAGCTGAACGCGGCGGTGGGCTGGGCACGCACCCGCCTGCCGGACGGGAAGGACGAGGTCGGACGCCGCCTGGAGGCGGTGCAGGCCGACCTCTTCGCCATCGGCGCCCACCTGGCCACCCCGCCGGGGGCGCCGTCCCGCGAGCACCTGCCGCCGCTCCCGGCCGAACGACCGGCCGAGATGGAGGCGTGGATCGACGCCGCCGAGGACGAGCTCGCGCCGCTCCGGTCGTTCATCCTCCCGGGCGGCTCCGAGGCCGGCGCCGCGCTCCACCTGGCGCGGACCGTGTGCCGACGGGCCGAGCGCGCGATCGTCGCGCTCGCCCGGCAGGCCGAGGTGGACGGGTCGATCCTGGTCTACATGAACCGCCTCTCCGACCTCCTCTTCGACCTCGCCCGCCTGGTCAACCACAGGGCGGGGATCCCGGAGACGCCCTGGCAACCGCAATGATCGCCGCAGACGGGTGGTGACGGGTGGTGGGGGTTGACGCGCGGGTCGGCTCCTGCACTATTTTCGCTCGCCGCGCTCATCGGAGGAGGGACTGCTGAATGCCATACGTGATTACGGAGCCATGCATCGGGGTAAAGGACGCGAGCTGCGTCGAAGTCTGCCCCGTGGACTGCATCTACGAAGGTGAGGACCAGTACTACATCCATCCGGACGAGTGCATCGACTGCGGCGCCTGCGAGCCCGAGTGCCCGGTGACCGCCATCTTCCCGGACACCGACGTCCCACCGGAATGGACCAACTACATTGAGAAGAATCGCGCGTTCTTCGAGTAGAGCGACGCTCGCCGCCGCTGCCCTCCTGACCGCCTGCGGCCCCGCCACCCGGGCCGCGCCCTCTACGACCGACCCCGCTCCCGAGATCGAAGCCATGCTCCACGCCTCAGCCGAGGCGTGGACCGCGGGAGACCTCGACGGCTTCCTGGCCGACTATGCGGAGGACGCGACCTTCGTGGGCTCATCCGGGATCATCGAGGGCATCGACCAGATCCGGGCTACGTACGTGGGGGGGTACTGGGGAGCCGGTACGCCCGAGCACGGGCTCCGGTACCGGATCCTCGACGTGCGACCGGTGGGGCCGTCCGCCGCCGTCGCCATCGGCCGCTTCGAGCTCTACGACCGCGACAACCTCGAAACCGAGTCCACCGGCCTGTTCTCCCTGACCCTCCGCCCCACGGCGGAAGGCTGGAAGATCGTGCACGACCACTCGTCGGCGGGCTAGAAGCCGGCCTGTCTGAGCTGCTCCAGCGAGACCTGTGGCTCGAGGGCGTCCTCGGCCTTCGGCCCGGTCTCCGCATGGCGGCTCCGCGTCAGGACGATGCTGGCGATCAGGGCGACGGCGATCAGGCTGACACTGATGACGCGGATAGGTCCTCCCGGGGTCGAGTTCGCGCGCGTTCCACTGACACAGAGTAGTAGCCGAAATCGAGCTTCGCCATGGCAGATTCCGCCACAGACACGTCACTATCCGCCGACGACGCGAGCCCGCTGGCGCTGGCCCGCGCCCTGATCGCCACGCCGTCCGTGAACCCGTCGCTGGAGCCCGGGGGGGCGGGGGAGGCGGAAGCGGCGGAGCTGGTCTCGGGCTGGCTGCGGTCGTGGGGGTTCCAGGTCCAGCGGGTGGAAGCGGCGCCGGGGCGTCCGAGCGTCGTCGCCCGGCTGGATCGCGGGCCCGGGCGCTCGCTGATCCTGAGCGGGCACCTGGACACGGTGGGGACGGAGGGGATGACCGTGGCGCCATTCGACCCGGTCGTACGGGACGGGCGGGTCTGGGGCCGCGGCTCCGCGGACATGAAGGGCGGTGTGGCGGCGGCGCTGGCGGCCGCGCGGGAGCTGGCGGCCGACCCGTTTCGTGGCACGCTCATCGTCGCGCTGACGGCGGACGAGGAGGAGGCGGCGATCGGGTGCCGTCGACTGGTGGATGACGGGCTTCGGGCGGACGCGGCGATCGTGTGCGAGCCGACGGAGCTGGCGATCACGCCGGCGCACAAGGGCTTCAGCTGGATCCGGATCGACTTCCGGGGGCAGTCGGCCCACGGCTCGCGCCCGGAGAGGGGGGTGGACGCCATCCGGCACGCCGGTCTCTTCCTGTCTCGCCTGGACGAGCTGGAGAGCACCATCGCCCAGCGCAAGCGGCACCCGCTGCTGGGGAGCGGCTCCATCCACGCCGGCACCATTCGCGGTGGGACGGCGGCGTCCGTCTACCCGTCGTCGTGCGAGCTGACGCTCGAGCGGCGGACCCTGCCGGGCGAGACGCCGTCCGCCGTCCGCTCGGAGGTGGAGTTCCTGCTCGCCCAGCTACGGTCGGACGTGCCGTCGCTGAACGCGAGCCTGGAGGTCACCCTGCACCGGCCCGGCACGGAGGTCCCGCCGGATCACGAGATAGTCCAGCGCCTGTCGCGCGCGCTCCGGGACGCCGGGATCGAGCCGCGTGTCACCGGCATGACCGCGTGGGTGGAGGCGTCCATCTTCAACGCGGCCGGTACCCCCGCCGTCTGCTTCGGTCCCGGCAGCATCGGCGAGGCCCATACGGCCGCGGAGTCGGCGCCGGTGGACGAGATCGACGCCGCCCACCAGGTCCTGCTCGCGACCGCCCGGGAGTTCCTGTCATGACGCCGGGACCCACGCGCCGCGCCAGCGCCGCGGCGCACGAGTGGCTGGTGGCCCAGGACGCCCCGGAAGCCCCGCTCGAGGCGCTCGAGGCAGTCGAAGCGCCCGCGACGGACAGTGGGCGCGACGGTGTCGCCCGCGTCGCCGAGGGCGGGCGCGATGG
>JBKGZE010000425.1:0-2807 GCA_046545735.1 Gemmatimonadota bacterium
GACCCGAAGGAGCTGGGGCGTCGGTTCGGGCGTCGTCGGGACGAGAGCACCGATCGGGACGTGAAGCGGCTCGTGAAGGCGGTGCACAGCGAGGTGAAGACCTCGGACAAGCTGTTGAAGAAGACGAACGACATCTGGAAGATCTCGGCGGAGACGGACCTGGTGCAGCTGGTGGTGCACCGGCGCGGCGAGGCGGAGGATCCGCGGTCGTACGTGCTGCTCAGGCCGGATGATGTCCGGGAGATCCTGGAGTCGATCCAGCAGGCGGCGGAGGGCGCGGGCGAGGAGCGGGAGACGATCGACCAACTGGAGAAGGCTGTCGGCGCGATCGAGGGCCGGCCGAGCGACTACTACACCTTCGGCTTCGACCCCTGGGAGTCGTAGGCCGATGAGCCGGATCGCGGCGGCGCTGGCCGCCCTCCTGCTCACGGCAGGGCCGACGATGGCGCAGGAAGCGGCGCGCGTGGATCCCACGCTCCGTTTCCTCCTGATGACCCGCGAGCGCCTGGGGGCGCCTCCGCCTCCGCCGGCCCGTGAGGCGCCGCGGCCCGACGCGATGGCTCCCCCCCGGCCCGGTCTGCTCGAGAGCGCCCTCGACCGGAGCGCCGGCCCGGCGGGACCGGTGCGGGTGCGGACCCTCGTCCGGGTGGGACCGGGTGGGGTCACGGCGCTGGAGCGGGCGGGCGCGCTGATCGGCGCCCGGGTCGGCGACATCGTCACCGCCCGCATCCCCCTCGACGCCCTCCCCGGTCTGATGACCGCGCCGGGGATTCGATCTCTCGAGGCGGCCACGGCGCTCAGCCCGCTGGGCTTCCTGGCGCCGCGGGAGGTCGGGTCGTCTGCCACGCTCGGCTCGAACGTGGCGCCAGCCGTGGCCGGAACGCCCCCGCCGCCGGCCGCACCCCCTCTGGATTCCGCGAGCGCGGATGCCGGCTTCGACGCGCTGCGCCGGCGGGTCGGGGAACGCTGGGAAGGGCTGACCGGGTCGGGCGTGATCGTCGGGATCTACGACAGCGGGCTCGACCTCACCCACGACGACTTCCTCACCCCCGACGGCCGCAGCCGCGTCCTCTTCGCCTGGGACCAGATGGACAGCGTCAGCGGCGGGCCGGCCCCCGGCACGGTGGGCGAGCACACCTTCGGCTACGGTACCGAGTGCACCGCGGCGACCATCGACGCCGACTGCCCGCTACGGGACGTCGTAGGCCACGGCACGCACGTGGCCGGCATCGCCGTGGCGGACGGCTCGGCGACGGGTCAGGGGCAGCCCGCCTGGCGCTTCCCCGGCGGCGCGCCGGGGGCCGACCTGATCGTCGTGAAGGGCGGCGATGGGGCGTTCACCAGCGATCTCCTTCTCGACGGCGTGGCGTACATCTTCGCCCGGGCGGGTGCGCTGGGGCGACCGGCGGTGATCAACCTCTCGCTCACCGGCCAGCAGGGTCCCCGGGATGGTACGACCCTCCTCGAGCAGGCGCTGGACGCGCTGAGCGGACCCGGCCGCATCATCGTGGCCGGGGCGGGGAACGCCGGCGACTTTCGCAACGGGTCGTCGGTGCCGCAGAACGGGCCGTACCATGCCCAGGGGCGGGCGGGGCTGCGGGCGCACGGGCTCCGGGTGCCGGCCTACGAGCCGAACGACCGTGTCGAGGACGATATCGCGCTCATGGAGCTCTGGTACGACGGCGCCGATTCTCTCGCCATCACCGTGCGCACACCGGACCGGTCGGCGGCGGTGACGGTCGAGACCGGGGACTCGGCGTTGCTGGAAACGCCGAGCGGGGCGGTGGTGGTGCTGAACGCCGTGGACGGCCCGTGGCCGGGCAATGGCGACCACGGGGCGCTCATCGGCATCGTCGACACCGACGCCGCGTTTCCGCCGGCCGAGGGCGTGTGGGCCATCGAGGTGACCCCGACGGCGGTGCACGCGAACGGGGACTACCACCTGTGGCTGAACGGCCACACGTTCCGCGGCGGCCTCGCGCACCTGGAGGGTGGGACCACGAACCGGTACCTGGTGGGCGTTCCCGCCACGGCGGACCGGGTGCTGGCGGCGGGCGCCCACGTCAGCCGGCACCGCTGGCTGGGGGTAGGCGGCACGCCGCAGGAGCTGACGGGTCAGGAGCCGCTGGGCGACATCGCCTTCTTCAGCAGCCCCGGTCCCCGGCGCGACGGGGTCCAGAAGCCGGACCTGACCGCGCCGGGGAAGGTGGTGATCTCGGCGCTGTCGAAGGACGCGACGCTATGGGATCCTCCCGAGCTGCAGGTCCTCGTGGAGGCCGACTCGGTCCACGTCGGCTCCCTTGGCACCAGCATGGCCGCGCCCCAGCTCGCGGCCGCCGTGGCCGTCCTGCTGCAGCTGGATCCCGAGCTGACGCCGGAGGAGGCGAGGAACGCGGTGGCGTTGTCGGCGGCGACGGACGCCTTCGTCGCCGACCGGCTCCCGAGCCCCGCCTGGGGGTCCGGGAAGCTGGATGCGGCGGCCGCCGCCGAGCGGCTGCGGCCTGCCGGCCTGGGTGGGGCGGACGAGCCGGTGACGCTGTCGTCGAACCCGGTCCGCTCCGACGTGCTGGTGATCGGCTATGCCGACCCGCCACGCTCCGTGGCCGTCTACACGCTGGTCGGCGAGCGCGTCCGGACCTTCGACGCCGCCGAGATCGGCCCGCTCACCACCGTGTGGCCGCTGGACACGGACGCGGGGGGAGAGGTGGCCAACGGCGCGTACGCGCTGGTGGTGGAGCTGCCGGGCCGGCGGGTCGTGAAGAAGATCCTGGTGGCGCGGCCATGAGGGGCCTCGTGCGTGCCGCGCC
>JBKGZE010000426.1:0-2806 GCA_046545735.1 Gemmatimonadota bacterium
GAGCTGGAGCGGATGCGGGTGGAGGACCGGGATGCCACCGTCGCGTTCCGTGAGCCGCGGGGGAAGGGCCGGGCCGGGGATTTCCAGCGTGTCAGCGTGCTGAAGCTCTACCTCCGGGACCAGCGGATGGTGCTGTCGGAGTTCATGCCGCTGATGGAGAACGTGGGGCTGCGGGTGATCGAGCTGGCCCCGTTCCTTCTGGAGGGGCCGGAGCTGCCGCCGTTCATGCTCTACTCGTTCGCGGTCCAGGGCCCCGACGGTGCGCGGCCGGACCCGGAGCGGACGGGGATCCTGTCCGAGGCGCTGCTGGCCGTCCGGGCGGGCGACGCGCCCGACGACCTCTACAACGCCCTCGTCCTCGCCGCCGGGCTCCGGTGGCGGGAGGTGGACCTGCTGAGGACGTACGGCAGCTACGCCTTCCAGGCCGACGCGGTGCCCAGCCGGCTCGCACCGGCCCGCGCGCTGCTGGGGAACCCGGACATGGCGCGGCTCCTGATCGCGCTGATCGGCGCCCGCTTCGACCCGACCATGCGGCGGGCCCATCCGGAGCCGGCGGCCGGGGACCCGGTGGACGCGCTCCGAGGCGCCATCGGCGGCGCCCTCGAGGGCGTCACGTCCCTCGCCGACGACCGGGCCCTGCGCCGGCTGCTGAGCCTCGTCCTGGCGACCACCCGGACCAACTACTACCGTCACGGCGGCGCCGACCCCACCCGCCGGAGCGGCGGCGTCCCGTACATCTCCATCAAGGTGAAATGCGCCGAGGTGGAGGAGCTCCGCCGAAGCCGTCTGCTCTACGAGATCTTCGTCCACTCCGCGCGCATGGAGGGGATCCACCTCCGGGGCGCGCCGGTCTCCCGGGGCGGCATCCGCTGGTCGGACCGCCCGGACGACTTCCGGACCGAGGTGCTGGGGCTGGCGCAGACACAGATGGTGAAGAACGCCGTGATCGTGCCCGGCGGGTCGAAGGGCGGGTTCGTGACCCGGCTCGTGACCGACGACCGGGACGCGCTGCTGTCCGACGAGGCGGAGCAGTACCGTACGCTGATACGGGGGATGCTGGACATCACCGACACGATCGTCGACGGCCGGGTCACCCCGCCGCCGGACGTGGTGCGTCACGACGGTGACGACCCGTACCTGGTCGTGGCGGCCGACAAGGGGACGGCCCACCTCTCGGACACAGCCAACGAGGTGGCGGCGGAGTACGATTTCTGGCTGGGCGACGCGTTCGCCTCCGGCGGCTCCTACGGCTACGACCACAAGAAGGAGGGGATCACGGCCCGGGGCGCGTGGGAGTGCGTGAAGCGCCACTTCTGGGAGCTCGGCAAGGACATCCAGAAGGAGCCGTTCACGGTGGTCGGGATCGGCGACATGAGCGGCGACGTGTTCGGCAACGGCATGCTCCTGTCCCGCCAGATCCGGCTGGTGGCCGCGTTCGACCACCGCCACATCTTCCTGGACCCGGACCCTGATCCGGCCACCTCGTACGAGGAGCGGGAGCGCCTCTTCCGGCTGCCGCGCTCGACCTGGGACGACTACGACCGCTCCAGGCTCTCCGCCGGTGGCATGATCGTGCCCCGGCACTCGAAGGAGGTCACGCTCTCGCCCGAGGCCCGGCGCGCGCTGGGCGCCGAGGACCTGCCGGAGCGGCTGGACGGCGAGGCGCTGGTGCGCGCCGTGCTGCGCGCGCCCGTGGAGCTGCTGTGGAACGGCGGGATCGGGACGTACGTGAAGGACGCGGCCGAGACGCACGGCGAGGCGGGGGACGCGACGAACGACCCCGTGCGGGTGAACGCCCACGAGCTCCGTTGCCAGGTGATCGGCGAGGGTGGCAACCTGGGGCTGACGCAGCGGGCCCGGGTGGCGTTCGCCCTCGGCGGGGGCCGGCTCAACACCGACGCCCTGGACAATTCGGGCGGCGTGGACATGTCGGACCACGAGGTGAACCTCAAGATCCTCCTCAACCCCATGTTGTCGGCGGGCGAGATCGCCCTGGAGGAGCGGAACCGGCTGCTGGCCTCCATGACGGAGGAGGTGTCTGAGCGGGTCCTGGACAACAGCCGCGGCCAGTCCATGGCGGTGTCGCTCGATCAGCGGCGGAGCCGGGACGCGCTGCAGGATTTCGCCGCCCTGATCCGGGCGTTCGAGCGGGACCGGATCCTCGAGCGGGACGCCGAGGGGCTGCCCGGCTCGGACACGCTCCAGGAGCGGGCGGAGTCGGGGATCGGACTCACCCGACCGGCCCTGGCGGTGCTGCTCGCCTACGCCAAGCTGGAAGCCCGGTCCGCCATCCTGGCCTCGGGGCTGCCCGACGACCCGGCGCTCCTCCCCCTGCTTCGCCGCTACTTCCCCGACGAGGCGGTGGCGACGGCCGGCGACGACCGGCTCGGGGCGCACCGGCTCCGGCGTGAGATCGTGGTCACCGTCCTGGTGAACGACCTGGTCAACCTCATGGGCGCCTCCTTCCTCCACCGCCACGCCCGGGACACGGGCGCCGACCTGGCCGCGGTGGCGCGGGCCTGGGTCATCGCCAATGGCGTCGCGGACGCGGAAGAGATCCGGCGCGACCTGGCGCGGGTGCCGAACCGGGCCGCCGCGGAGACCGTGTACCGCTGGCTGGACGGGCTGGCCCGGGTCCTGGACCGTACCACCCAGTGGGCCCTCGCCAACATCGACCCGGACGCGCCCGCCGGCGCCACCATCCAGGAGGTGGCCGACGGCCTCGGCCGTCTCCGGTCGGACTTCCCGCGCCTCGTGGCCGGCGAGGACCGTGCCCTGTTCGACACCCTGCTGGCCGAGCTTGAGG
>JBKGZE010000427.1:0-2804 GCA_046545735.1 Gemmatimonadota bacterium
CGGCCACCCCGGCCACCCGGACACGCCCGGCTTCTACCGGCTCCGGTACTTCGCGCCGGGCGGGGAGGTACAGCTCTGCGGCCACGCCACGGCCGCCGCCTACGGCGTTCTCGCCCTCAGCGGGCGCCTGGGCGAGCTCCCCGCCGAGGTCGGCTCCGTCGCGCCCGGCGGCCGCGTGCGCGGACGGGTCGAGCGCGAGGGTGACGGCGTCGTCGTCTGGATGGACATGCCGCTGGCGCAGCGGGTGGACGTCGAGCTGGACGTGGAGGCGATCGCCGGGGCCGTGGGCCTCCCCCCCGAGGTCCTGACGTCGCGCCCCGCCGCCGCCGTGGAGGACGTCGGGATCCGCGTCGCCCTCCTCCCCGTGGCCGACCTGGCCGCCCTCGAGTCCATGCACCCCGACTTCGACCGGCTCCGCGAGATCGGCAGGCCCGGCGACCTCATCGTGTTCTACCCGTTCGTCCTGGACCCGGACACGAACGAGGTGCGCGCCCGCTCCTTCGCGCCGGCCGTGGACATCGACGAGGACCCGGCCACAGGCACCGCCGCCGCCGCCCTCGGCGCCTACCTGGCCCGGGAGAACCTCATCGACGCCGTGGCCGAGCTCCGGATCCGGCAGGGCGAGGCCATGGGGCACCCCAGCGAGCTGCGGCTCGAGGTCCACCGCCGGCATGGAACGGCCGCGCGCATCCGCGTGGGCGGGCGGGTTCGCGGCGCGCCCGCGTAGCGGCCCGCCCGCGCGCGCCCGGTCGGATATTCCTGATTCCGGATTCCGTATACCGTATTCCGGCGCGGCACATGTTGGGGCGCGACAGTGCGGCCGGGCCGCGTCGGAGGCGTGTCCCCCCCGCCCCGGCAACGACATCAATCGACCGCCGGCGAGCCCTGCGAAGGACGCCCGGTCAGTTGCTGCGGCTCAGGAGCACGGATCGACCGCGGGCGGCGGCCGCCACGGTCCCGTTCGGTCACTTCGTGTCGCTGAGCGACACCGATCGACCGCGCGTGCGTGCGGGGCGCCACGAGCGGTCGATTGGAGCGGGTCCGCGTCGCCTGGTTCGGTTCCTGCGCGGCACACGCGGCGAGAGCGGTCCCGGGCCCGCTTCCCGAACGGCTCGTGCTGGGGCCCTGCCGGGGGCCCGGCCGACGAGATCGCGGAGCTGGACCGACGCCGATTCGCACAGCCATGCGCCCTGACGACCACGACCAGACGACCGGCCCGTCCTCCGCGCCCGCGCGGGACCACGGCCACGGCCACGACCACGGCCATGCTCACGGCCATGCGCACGGCCATGCGCACGCGCATGCCCGGGCGGCGAGCCGGAAGAGCCTGGTGGTGGTGCTGGCGCTCACGGCCACGTTCATGGTGGCCGAGTTCGTGGGCGGGATCCTCTCCAACTCGCTGGCGCTGCTGGCCGATGCCGCCCACATGCTCACCGACGTGGCGGCCCTGGCCCTGTCGCTGTTCGCGCTCTGGTTCGCCCAGCGCCCCGCCACGCCGGAGAAGACGTACGGCTACCTCCGAATCGAGATCCTGGCCGCGCTGGTGAACGGCGCGACGCTCATCATCCTGTCGTTCTTCATCCTCCGCGAGGCGTGGCACCGGTTCGCCGAGTCGGTGGAGATCGAGGGCGCGCTGATGCTGGCGGTGGCCATGGCCGGTCTGCTGGTGAACGTCGTCGCCGCGTTCATGCTGCACCGGTCCGCCGGCGAGAGCCTGAACGTGCGGGGGGCGTACCTCCACGTGCTCGGCGACCTGCTGGGGTCGGTGGGCGCGATCTCGGCCGCCCTGGTCATCGTCTTCACCGGCTGGACGCCGGCCGACCCCATCATCTCCGTGCTCGTGGCGGTGCTGATCCTGGTGAGCAGCTACAAGCTGGTGCGGGAGTCGGTGGACGTGCTGCTGGAAGCGGTCCCGTCGCACCTCGACCTGGAGGAGATCCGGCGGGAGATCTGCTCCGTCCCCGACGTCGAGCTGGTCCACGACCTCCACGTCTGGACGGTCACGAGCGGGTACTTCGCCATGAGCGGCCACGCCCGGATCAGCGACGTGGAGCGCACGCAGCCGGTCCTCGAGGCCATCCACGAGCGGATGCACGACAAGTTCGGGATCACCCATGTCACCGTGCAGGTCGAGCCCGCGCCCCTCTTCCAGATCCGGGGGCAGGACGGGTCTGCCGAGAGCGAGCCGGGAGCCGGGATGCCAGAACGCCAGGAGGGGCGATGAGTCGGCGGATCGAGGTGCGGACGACGGAGCGGGAGCAGCTCGTGGACATCACGGGCAGGGTCCAGGAGGTGGTGGGAGAGGCGGGGGTGCGGGATGGGGTGATCCACCTCTGGTCGCTGCACACGACGTGCGGCATCACCGTGAACGAGGGCGCCGACCCGGACGTCCGGCGGGACATCGCGGTCGCCCTGCGGCGGCTGGTCCCCCGGGAGGGCGACTACCGCCACGCGGAGGGCAACGCGGACTCCCACCTCAAGACGCTCCTCACCGGCCCGGGCGAGACGCTCCTGGTCGAGGGCGGTCGGCTCGTGCTCGGGACCTGGCAGAAGGTGTTCCTGGCCGAGTGGGACGGGCCGAGGACGCGGACGATCGCCTGCCGCGTCATCGCCGGCGGGTAGTCGAAATTCGATCGCTCGGGGCTGCGCCCCTCGCTGTTCGATCGGCGTCGCTGACGCTCGCCGAGCCCGCTGCGCGGGCGTTCGATCTCGTGGCGCTGGCGCGCCCCTCGACCCCGCTGCGCGGGGGTTCGATCTCGTGGCGCTGGCGCGCCCCTCGACCCCGCTGCGCGGGGGTTCGGGGG
>JBKGZE010000428.1:0-2789 GCA_046545735.1 Gemmatimonadota bacterium
GGCCGATCTGATCCACGAACCGCAATGAAAGGGCTGGCCATGGACGAGAAGGAGTTCAACCTGACGCTGACACTGGGCGAGGGTTTCCAGTTCGACACGGAGTTCGACGGTGAGAAGATGCCGAACCTGCTCCTCGACGAGCCGGAGCCGCTGGGGGAGGGCGAGGGTCCGAATGCTGCGCGGGTGCTGGGCGCGGCGATCGGGAACTGCCTGAGCGCGAGCCTGCTCTTCTGCCTGCGCAAGGCGCGCGTCGGTGTGGACGGCATGCGGACGGAGGTTCGCGGGACCATCGGTCGCAACGAGAAGGGTCGGTTCCGGGTGGAACGGGTGGATGTGCGGCTTCTCACCGAGATCCCGCCCGAGGACCAGAGCAGGGTCGACCGCTGCCTCAAGGTCTTCGAAGACTTCTGCATCGTGAGCGGCAGCGTGCGGAAGGGACTGGACATCGGTGTGGAGGTGGACGTCCTGAACCCCCCCAGCTGAGCGGCGAGCATCGAGCGGGAAGCGGCTGACGGGAACGCCAGGCACGGCGGGAAACCAGGGCGGACCGGGAGCACGCGTCGCGGACACCTCGCCGTGTCGCGTGCTCCGCTCACCACCGGAACGGCCACCGCACGTGAACCGGGAGCCGTGAACCGTAAACCGTGAACCCGAACCTACCCGACCATCCGCCAGACCTGGGCGACCAGGAACGTCACCACGAGGCCCATGGCCAGCGGCATGATCGCGGCGACGGCGGTCCACCTGGCGCTCCCGGTCTCCTTGTAGATCGTGTAGATCGTGGTGGAGCAGGGGTTGTGTAGGAGGCTGAAGAGCATGAGGGAGACGCCGGTGAGGAGGGTCCAGCCGCCCGCTTGCAGGACTTCCGCCATGGCCATGGTCGAGTCCAGCTCGAACATGACGCCCGCGCCCTCGCCCAGAGAGAGTCCGGTGGTGAGCACGGTGAGCATGAGCACGGTCGGGATCACGACCTCGTTGGCGGGGATCGCCACCACGTAGGCCAGCAGGATGACGCCGTTCATTCCCAGGAGAAGGCCGAATGGATCGAGCCAGCCGATGAGGTGCTCGGCGATGCTGGCGTCACCGACGGTGATGTTGGCGGAGAGCCAGATGACGGCGCCGGCGGGCACGGCGAATACGACGGCCCGCCAGAGGACGATGAGCGTGCGGTCGATCATCGAGGTGTAGAGCGTCTGCAGGATTCGCGGCGGTCGGTACGGCGGGAGCTCGAGGCTGAACGTGGTCGCCTCGCCGCGCAACACGGTCCGGGACAACAGCCAGGAGGCGAGGAACATGAAGCCGACGCCGAGCAACGCGATCCCGACGACGGCGGCGGCCGAAACGACGCCGGCGAGGTGCGCGGGGGCGAGCGCCCCGATGAAGATGGTGGCGATCAGGATCTGGGTGGGCCAGCGGCCGTTGCACAGGGAGAAGTTGTTGGTGACGATGGCGATGAGCCGCTCGCGGGGGCTGTCGATGACCCGGGTCGCCACCACGCCGGCGGCGTTGCAGCCGAAGCCCATTGCCATGGTGAGCGCCTGCTTGCCGTGGGCCCCGACCCGGCGGAACATGGCGTCCATGTTGAACGCCACGCGCGGCAGGTAGCCGAAGTCCTCGAGCAACGTGAAGAGCGGGAAGAAGATGGCCATGGGGGGAAGCATCACGGAGACGACCCAGGCCGTGGCCAGGTAGACGCCGTCGAAGAGGAACCCGCTCAGCCACCACGGCATGCCGAGGGCCTCGCCTGCGCCGACCAGCCACGCGTGCCCGTTGTCGACCAGGAGCGTGGCCAGCAGCTGCGACGGGACGTTCGCCCCCTCGATGGTGATCCAGAAGACGAGGGCGAGCACGGCCAGCATAAGGGGGAAGCCGAGCCAGCGGCTGGTGAGGAGCGCGTCCAGCGTCCGGTCCAGGGTGTACCCGAGCGCCTTCACCCCCCGCTCCTGGGCCTGCCCCGCGATCTCTTCCGCGGCCGTGTACAGCCGTTCCATCAGCGCGTCGTGGAAGTCCGGGCGCAGCTCCCAGCGCAGCTCCGAGGCCGTCTGCAGGACCTCGCGGATGGCCGCCTCGTCCCCGGCGGGCGCGGTCCCGCCAGCGACCTCTCCGTTCCCGGCCACCGACGTGGGCCTTCCGCCCGCCTCCGGCGGCTTCCCGTTCTCCGCCACCCCCGGCTCCGTCAGGAGCCCGAGCTCGCCCTTCCGCACCGCCTCCTCCACCGCGCCGTCGCCGTTCAGGAGACGGAGCGCGACCCAGCGGGCGTTCGCAACCGCCGGGTAGGCCCGCTCGACCGCCGGGAGCAGCCGCGACACCGCGCCCTCCACTTCCGGCGGGTGCGAGGCCAGCCGGTACGGCGTGGTGGGCCGCTTCCCCGTGGCCACCGCTTCGATGGAGTCGAGCAGCGCGTCGATCCCGTCGCCGCTCCGGGCGGCGGTGGGCACCACCGGCACCCCCAGCGCGCGCTCGAGTCGGCCCGCGTCCACCGAGATCCCGTGTCGCCGCGCCTCGTCCACCAGGTTGAGACAGACGACCACGCGATCGGTTATCTCCAGCACCTGGAGGACCAGGTTCAGGTTCCGCTCCAGACGCATCGCGTCCACCACCACCACCGTCACGTCCGGTCTGCCGAAGACAATGAAGTCGCGCGCCACCTCCTCGTCGGCGCTGCCCGCCTGCAGCGAGTAGGTCCCCGGCAGGTCCACCACCTTCACGCGTTTCCCACGGTGCGCGAACGCGCCCTCCGCCCGGGCCACCGTCTTTCCTGGCCAGTTGTCCGTGTGCTGACGCAGACC
>JBKGZE010000429.1:0-2776 GCA_046545735.1 Gemmatimonadota bacterium
CCCTCCAGGGGCCCTGGGCAGCCGGCGACCCGACCGGGTGCGGCGACGTCTGGGGCGCCACCTGCTTCGTGGCGCTCGTGGCCGGGGCCCCGCTGCCGTCGGCGATGGCGGCGGCGAACGGCGCGGCATCGCGCAACGTGGACCATCGTGGAGCCGAGGGGCTCTACGAGCACCTGGGGGAGGAGACGTGGACGTGATCACGGTGCCGTCGTCGCTGGACGACCGGTCGTTCGACGCGCTCGTGTCGGCGCTGGACGGGGCCCTCGTCGACGACGATGGTCCCGTCCTGGTGGACGCCCGCCGCCTGCGCTGGGTGGATCCCTACGGGATCCTCGGGCTCCTGGCGGTCGGCCGCGCGATCCGGGACCGGGGCGGCCGGCCGAGACTGCAGCTGCCCGAGTCCGCCGACGTCCTCAGCTACCTGAGCCGGATGGGCTTCTTGCAGAACGCCGGCCCGCTCTACGACTTGCACGGCGGGTCGCGGAAGGCGCAGGGCGGGAGCTCCGACGTCCTCCTCGAGATCACCCCGGTCGAGTCACACGCCGACGTGCACCGGATCGTGGACCGGGTGAACGATCGCGCACTGGCCATCCTCACCCGTCAGCTGGACTACCCGCTGAAGGAGGCGTTCCAGTTCAGCGTGATGCTGTCGGAAGTGTGCCAGAACATCATCGACCACGCCGGCTCCGCCGGGTGGGTGGCCACGCAGACGTACAACTGGGCGAAGCGGCTGGGGCGGAAGGTCGTGACCATCTCCGTGATGGACCTCGGCGTCGGCTTCCATGGATCTCTGGCCAGCGAGCACGCGGCCCGCTACGGCGCCCGGTGGAGCGATGCCTCGGCCCTGGAGGCCGCGTTCATCCACGGCCTCACGCGCTTCCACGACCCCGGCCGCGGACAGGGGCTCCAGCAGATCCGCAAACAGGTCGGACGGTGGAACGGGAAGATCTCGATCCGCAGCGGGACCGCCCGGATCGCCGACGTCCCCGCCTGGGACGACGCGCCGCCCCTCGAGGAGGGGCTCGACCCGTTCCCCGGCGCCCAGATCCAGATCGTGCTGCCCTCGAAGGTCGAGCCCGATGCCGCAGAGGGAGGCGCACGGTGAGCGAGCTCGGCGACGTCGTACCCCTCCGGTTCGACATGTCGGACATGGTCCGCCAGTCCGTGGCCACCCTCTACTCCCACCTGGTCACCCGGCCCACGGGCCAGGCGCTCCGGCTCGGGATCGAGGCGCAGATCGGAGACCTGGGCGCCCTCTGTCTCACGGTCCTGGACTTCAGCGAGGTCGTGGTCCTCGACTACAGCTGCGCCGACGAGACCGTTGCCAAGCTGATCAAGCGGTTCCAACGATCCGACCGACCGGCCGAGGCCTACTTCCTGGCCCGCGGCATCGACGATCGCCACCGGGAAACCATCGACGCCGTGCTCCAGCGCCAGGACCTGACCATCGCCGCGGAGCTGGGCGAGGGCGAGCGGGTCCTGCTGGGGGGCGGGAGCGAAGCCGAGCACGCGGCGTGGTCGGCGCTCGAGCGCCTGGAGCGAGGAACCGCCGAGGACGTGGCCGGCATCGCCGGCGCGGACGTCGACACCGTCCGCCGCGCCCTCGAATCGCTCGCCCGCCGCAGGGTCATCGCCCGGATGGACATCCCGCGCCGGTACTTCGCCCTCAGCGGGCTGCTGGCCGAGGGCTGAGCCCGCCTGGCCCGGTCAGTCGCGGCGGAGCGCCAGCGACAGCACGCGGTTGATGGCTTTCAGCGCGGCCAGGGCCGCCGCCGACTCCAGGTCCCCCTCAATGGGGTGCGCTCCCACGAGCGGGAGCGGACGGCGTCCCAGCCGATCCGCGATCCCGAGGACGCTCACCAGAACGTACTCCCCGTCCAGCGCCTGGACGATGGACGCGAAGTCGAGCTCCAGGCCCAGCCCGTCGTTCCACGGCGCGTTGACGGCCGAGCGGAGGGTGGCGGTGGCCGCGGCCCGGGCCCGCCCGGGTCGCGTGTCCACCGCTTCTCCCACCCCTTCCGACTCCTCGCTTCGCCACTCGAGTCGCACGACCACCCGCACGCGCCCGCCCGTCGTGGTGGACTCCAGCCCTACGAAGACCGGACGCCCGTCCGCGGCCACCGGGTCCGCCGGGGCGACCGCCGCTCCCTCGTACGGTTCCCCCTCGTACGACGCCTCCTCGTACGACGCCTCCTCGTGAGACGCCTCCTCGTGAGACGCCTCCTCGGTTCCACTCCGCGGATCCCGGGCCAGCTGCGCGATCGAGATGACCCGCTGGTCGATGGGGATGCCGAGGCGCTCCTCGAGGAGGCCCCGGATGTCCCGGGCGAGCCCGGCGGGGTCCGGCCCCGGTCGCACCAGCAGGTGGACCTCACGCGGATGGCCGTCCGCGTCTTCACTGACGTAGGCGCCGAGAACGGACGGGATCTCCCGGAGCGCTGCCTCGGCGGTGGCTTTCGAGCTGATTCGCTTCATCCGCTGTGCCGGTTGGCGGGGAGAGACGGGACGCGTCAGAATGGGTCGGGGGGGGCGCCCCGTCAAGGATCTCCCGGGCGAGCCCCCCGGCCCCTGGCCGTGACATCACCCCCCGGGATAGCTTGTGCCCGGCGGCGCCAGGGGCTCGCCCGTGACCACGATCGGAGCGCCCGCGCCCGCACGCCTACCCGAACCCAGGTCCCACGGCTCAGATCTCGGATCCACGACATGCGCAAGCCCCTCATCGCCCTGATCACGTTCCTCCTGCTCCTCACGCTCCTGGCCCTCTTCGGTCTCGTGT
>JBKGZE010000430.1:0-2768 GCA_046545735.1 Gemmatimonadota bacterium
GGGCGGGGCCACGCCTCGAGCCGTCGCTGGCGCGTTCGCCTCGCCTCCGACGACGTGCTGGACGCCGACGCCGTCGTGGTCACGATCCCGAGCCCGCGGGCGGCGCCGATCCTGGAGCCCGCGGACGCGGAGCTGGCCGGCGTGGTCGGCCAGATCCGGACGGCCGGGCTCGCCGTCGTCGCCACCGGCTACGCCGCTGACCGGATCCCCGAGGTGGACGGGTTCGGGTTCCTGGTGCCGCGCGGCGAGGACCTGCGCATCCTGGGGTGCCTGTGGGACTCCAGCATCTTCCCGGGCCGGGCGCCCGAGGGGAAGGTGCTGCTGCGGTGCATGATCGGGGGCGCCCACGACCCCGCGGCCGTCTCCGAGGACCACGACGTGCTCCTGAACCAGGTGAGGCACGACCTCGAGCGGTCGATGGGGATCCGCGCCGAGCCGGAGCTCACGCGGATCTACCGCTGGCCGCTCGGGATCGGGCAGTACGACGTGGGGCACCAGGAGAGGCTGGACCGCATCCATGCGCGCCTGGCCGCGCGCCCGGGTCTCTGGGTCGCCGGGAGCTCGTACTACGGGGTCAGCATGAACGCGTGCATCGAGAAGGCCGGCGAGCAGGGGCCGGAGATCGTCGAGTACCTGGCTTCCTGAAGCCTCAACATTCCCGGCCCACGCGCGCGAGCAGCCCCGACCGGCAGCGCCAGAAGGTGATGCTGCTCGTCAGGAGTCCGGTGGCGATCACCAGCTCGAGGCCCCCGATCACCACGGCCGCCCACGGTGCCACGCCCGCGAGCCTCGAAAGCACGATCCCCCCCGCCACCATCAGTACCAGCGCCAGGAAGAAGCCCGGGTGGAAGAACTGCCAGACGCGCGGGTACTCCAGCGCGTCGATCCGTCGCAGGTTCCGCAGGCACGCCTCTCTGAACATGGAGCGGCCCCGTACGATGCCGACGGTCACGCCGCCGGCGGCAGCCGCCCCCGCCGGCCACGCCGCGCCCGCGCCCGCCGCTTCCACCAGGTAGCCGCTCCCCTGGTACACCAGCACCGCGCCACCCACGTACCACGTGGCGGCAGCCAGAGCCTTCAGGCTGTAGTGGGGAACGCGCATGCGGTGTCGGGTGAGAGCGTCGCTGGCCCGGGGATCGCGGCCCCCGGCCCGGGAAAGATAATCGGTGCGACCATGCCGCTGAACCCCGCGCCCGGCTCTCCCGGCGCGCCCGGCTCGCCCGGCTCGCCCGGCGCGCCCGGCTCGCCCGGCTCGCCCGGCTCGCCCGGCTCTCCCGGCTCTCCCGGCTCTCCCGGCTCTCCCGGCTCTCCCGGTTCCGCCGGGCGTCATGCGCTGCGACGGATGGCGTCGACCAGCTCGTCCTTGTTCATGGAGCTGCGACCGCTGATGTCGAGCTCCTGAGCGCGCTGGTACAGCTCGGCCTTCGTGAGCCCGCGTAGCGTGTCGGCGGCGGGGGCTGTGCCGGCCTCCCCCGCCCGGCGCGTCCGTCGCGCGGCCGCCTCGCCGCCCCGCAGGCTCCTCTTCAGGACGTCCATGAGGTCGATGACCTCCTCGCCCTCTTCTTCCTCGGCACCCCTCGGCGCGGAGACCAGGTCCGCCTTCCTGTCCCGCTTGGACTCGACGAGCGATCGCAGCCGACGGGCGTAGTCGTCCTCGAGCTCCGAGGTGTCGAGCTCGTCCCGGGTACCGGCCCGGATCGCCTTCTTCATGGCCGTGACCGCCTTGCCATCCACCTGCTCCTCGGGGAGGTCGATGACGGAGACGTCCCGGACCTCGTCGTGGAACCGGAGCGTTTCGGCCCGCAGGATCCCGTTCTCCGCCAGGATCGCGACGAGGTACTCCTTCGTCCGCATGACGAATGTGGCGATGCCGGCACGGCCGGTGTCCTCCATGACGGCGGCGAGGAGGCGGTAGGCCTTGGTGGAACGGCCGTCGGGGGCGAGGAAGTAGGCGCGCTCGAAGTAGACGGGGTCGATCTGGTCGATGGGGACGAAGCGGCGGAGGTCGATGTCCCGGCTCTTCTCCGGCTCGACCGACTCCAGCTCCCGCTCGGTGACGAGGACGAACTCGCCCTCCTCGATCTCGTAGCCCCGCACCAGCCGGTCGCGCGGCACCTCCTCACCCGTCTCCGGATCGTAGTAGCGCCGGGCCAGCGGCGTGCCGTCCTCGTCGAGCATCCGAAGGGACACCCCGCCCGGGCGGTTGGCCGAGAAGAGGTTCACCGGGATGCTCACCAGCCCGAAGCTGATGGTGCCCGACCAGATGGAGCGGGCGCGGATGGCGCGTTCGAGGTCCTCAGGCACTCTGCCGCTCCTTCGCCGCCCGGATGCTCGCTTCGAGGCTCGCCGCCAGGTCGCCGGCCGCGCGCCGCTTCGCCGGCTCACGGAACTCGAGGGTCTTCCCCTCCGCCTTCGCCTCGATCAGCTCCATGACCCGGTCTCGGTACTCGTCCCGGTAGTCGGTCGGCACGAAGTCGCCGGCCAGAGCCTCGACCAGCTGTTCGGCCATCTTCAGCTCCTGTGGCTCCGGCTCCCGTCCGGACGGGGGCTCCAGCGCCGACACCGGGATCACCTCGCCCGCGTGCCGGAGCGTGATCAGCGCCAGGTGGTCGTCCTCCGCCCGCAGCGCGCCGACGTACTCCTTGTTCCGCATGGTCCATCGGGCGAGCCCCTCCTTGCCCTCCGCGGCGAGGGCACGCGTGAGGGAGAAGTAGGCCGCGGCGCTCTCGTCCGGGCCCAGGTGGTACGGCCGGTCGTACCAGCGGTGG
>JBKGZE010000431.1:0-2760 GCA_046545735.1 Gemmatimonadota bacterium
CAGGACGAGAGCCTCAGCCGCTCGCGGCCGGGGAGGGGCGTTCGGGTCTACCGCTGGAACAGATAGGCAGAATCGCGACCTTCCGCGGTGTCGCCGGTGGCCACGGCGAAGCGGCTCGGCCAGATGGCGGCGGCGCCGAAGTCGCCGTTCCGGTTGACGGCGTAGTAGTTGACGTTGAACGCCGGTCGGCCGTCCTCGTCCTGGAGCCGGGGCTGGGCCTCGGTCCACCGGACGATCCGGCGAAGGGCTTCGAGGGCCGCGTCGGTCGGACTCATCCCCTGGCGCATCATCTCCACCACCGTATGGCCTCCCACGGTCTTGATGACCGCCTCGCCCCGGCCCGTGGAGCCGGCGGCGCCGACATCGTTGTCGACGTACAGCCCGGCCCCGATGATGGGCGAGTCTCCGACCCGTCCCGGGATCTTCCAGGCCAGCCCGCTCGTGGTCGTGACGCCCGACAGGTTCCCGTCGCGGTCCACGGCGTTACAGTTGATGGTGCCCCAGGGGCGGTGGCCGTCGAACGACTCGAGCATTCCCGGCTCGAGGTCGCGGGCCCCGTCGCGGTGCGACCCACCCGCCCCGCGGTCGTGCACGTGCCCCTTCTCGTGACCGCTCTCACGAGTGGTGAGATCCTGGAGGAAGTCCGAGTCGCCGAGCCCGGTCTCGCCGGGCTCGAGCCAGTCGTCGCGCCCGGACAGGCGGGTGCGCCAGCGGATCCAGCGCTGCCGGGATTCCGGCGTCAACAGCGTGTCGTGGATCTCGAAGCCCATCTTGCGCGCGAACGCCTGCGCGCCCTCGCCCACGAGCATCACGTGGTCGGTGTACCGCATGACGGCGACCGCGACCCGCGACGGGGTCTTGACCCCTTCCAGCGCGGCCACCGCGCCGGCGCCGCGGGACGGGCCGTGCATCACGGAGGAATCGAGCTGGACCACCCCCTCCTCGTTCGGCAGGCCTCCGTAGCCCACGCTCATGTCCTCCGGGTCCAGCTCCACGATGTTGACCCCTTCGATGACCGCCTCCAGCGTGTCACCACCGCCGTGGAGCGCCTCCAGCGCGTGGCGGACGGCATGGCGACCGTTCGCGCTGGCGATGGCCACAGGCTCCACGGCGGAGCGGCGCACGTAGGGCGCTCCGTCGAGAGGACGAGGCAGGCTTGCGGAGCCGAGGGCGGCGACGCCCAGCCCGGCGCCCGCGGTACGGATGAAATCGCGTCGGGATCCCATGTTGGTTCGTGTTTTCGGGGAACGGTCGGGCGGGCAGGGGCTAGCGACAGAATAGCGCCGTGGGCCGCCCCGGGCCAGCGTCGCCTCGCCCGGCTCAGAGCCCTACGGCACGGAGGCCGAAGCGGTCCATCTTGTCGTACAGCGCGGCGCGGGAGATTCCAAGGGCGCGGGCGGAGCGCGAGCGGTTGCCGGCGTTCAGCTCGAGGACGCGTGCGATGTGGCGCCGCTCGACGTCCTCGAGGGTGAGCGGGCGCTCGTTGCGGAGGGCCGCCCCGTTCCCGCGCATCTCCGGAGGCAGGTGTCCCACCCGGAGCACGTTCTCGTCACTGGCGAGGATCAGGATGCGCTCGATCAGGTTCCGCAGCTCCCGGATGTTGCCCGGCCAGTCGTAGCCGACGAGGGCGTCGAGGGCGCGGTCGTCGATCCGCTCCGGGCCGGCCTTGATGCGGCGTCGCAGCTCGGCGAGCGTGTCGTAGGTGAGACGGGCGATGTCCTCGGCGGACCGGTCGCGGAGCGGGGGCAGCTCCAGGGGGAGGACCGCGAGCCGGTAGTAGAGGTCCTCACGGAACTCGCCGCTGGCCACGCGCCGTTTCAGGTCGTGATTGGTTGCGGCGACGAGGCGGACGTCCACGCTGAGCTCGCGGGTGCCGCCGAGGCGACGGAACCGTCGGTCCTCGAGGACCTTCAGGAGCTTCGGCTGGAGCTCGGGATCCAGATCGCCGATCTCGTCGAGGAAGATGGTCCCGCCGTCCGCCACCTCGAAGAGGCCATCCTTCCGTGTCCGGGCATCGGTGAACGCGCCCTTTTCGTGGCCGAAGAGCTCCGATTCCAGGAACGTGGCGCTGAGGCCGCCGCAGTTGACCTCCACGAAGGGGCGGCCGCGGCGGGAGGAGCGCTCGTGGATGCGCCGGGCGACCCAGCCTTTCCCGGTGCCGGTCTCTCCCATGAGCAGGACCGTGCCATCGCCCCGGGCGATACGCTCCATCCGGGTCTCCAGCTCGCGCATCCCGGTGGACACGCCCAGCACCTCGCCGCTGCCGGGCGCCCCCGTGTCGGAGAGCAGCCGGTTGTGGCGGCGCAGGCTGGCCTTCTCACGGGCCCGGTCCGCCACCGCCCCCACGTGATCGAGCTCGAACGGCTTGGTCAGGAAGTTCTCCGCGCCGAGCCGCATGGCCTCCACGGCCGTCTCCACGTCGGCGTGGCCGGTGAGCATGATGACGGTGGCGTCCTCGTCGAACCGACGGATCCGGTTGAGCACGGCGATGCCGTTCAGGTCCGGGAGCTGCAGATCCAGGAGAACGAGGTCCGGCCGCTCCAGCTCGTACCGCCGCACGCCGCCCTGGCCCGTGGCCGATCGATGCACGGTCCACTGCCGCCGATCGAAGTACCCGTTCAGGACCTCGAGAACACGGGGGTCGTCGTCGACCAGCAGGATGGACGGCATCACGACGCCCGCCGTGTCCGGTCGAGGAAGACCGCCGCCGCGTGGCGCGCCACCGCGGGATCGAACTGACGACCCGCCTGAGACCGAATC
>JBKGZE010000432.1:0-2755 GCA_046545735.1 Gemmatimonadota bacterium
TCCTCGATCTCCAGGCCCTCGCAGAGGAAGCTGTGGCTGGAGATCTTGCAGCGACGACCCACCACCACGCCCTTCTGGATCTCCACGAACGCGCCGATCCGGGTTTCGTCCCCGATCGCGCACCCGTACAGATTGACGAAGCCGTGGATCCCGACGTCACGACCCAGCCGGACGTCGGCCGCGATCCTGCTATGCTCGGGTGCGGAGGTCATCCTTTCACGTGCGGCTGGGGAGGGGTCCACGGTGATGCTGCTCGGGCGGCGCTAGTATATCGAGGCCGCACGACGGTACGCAACTGCAACATGCCGGTAATATCGGCCATTCCCGGTGCGGGTTTCAACCCGTGGCGCGCCCCGGTCACGCCATTCACCCGGTCGCTCCACTCGCGCTCCCGCTCGATGAGGGGGAGCCAGCACTCGAATCCCGCTCCGTCAGCCTCCGGGCGACCTTCTTCTCGTGCCGGGCGCGCGTGTAGCATGCGCACCGCCGGTGCCGCGCCTGCCCGATGTTACACGATCCGTGCCCCCGAAACCACCAGCACGGCTACGGTTGACCGTCAGCACGGTTACCGTCAGCACGGTTACCGTCAGCACGGTTACCGTCAGCACCGCGTGAGGTGGAGGTCGGAAGTGGCGTCCGCGCGCCCCGCTATTCGCCTTCGTAGAGGCGCGCCAGGTCGATGATCTCCAGGTCGTCGCGCGCCCCGGCAGCCGCGAGGACAGCCGGTTCGAAGAATTGCCCGAACAGCAGGAGCCTGGCCGATGCGGCCACGGGCCCGAGGGCCTTTCGGGCCTCCTCCAGCCGGCGCACATGCCGGAGCGAGAGCCGGTGGCCCACCTTGGGCTGCACCGCAAGAGCGTTCCGTTCGTCCGCTCACGGCTCCACCGACGGGGCGTGGCGCGGGCGCGGCCTCAGGCGGGCCCGGCGAGGGCGAGGAGGGCGGTGGCTACCGTCAGCACCACCACCGTGAGCGGGAGCCCCAGCCGCGCGTAGTCGCCGAACCGGTACCCGCCGGGCCCGTAGACCATGATGTTGGTCTGGTAGCCGATGGGCGTGAGGAACGACGCCGACGCGGCGATGGCGAGGCCGATGGCGAAGGTGCGCGGGTCGGCCCCCGTCTCCGCGGCCACCGAGAGTGCGATGGGGAACATGAGGGCGGCCGCGGCGTTGTTGGTCACCACCGCGCCGAGGAGGACGGTGGCGAGGATCACGCCGAGGAGGGTGCCCGCCTGCCCCAGCCCGCCGAAGAGGCCAACCACCAGGTGAGCGACGACGGCGGCGAGCCCCGACGACACCATGGCGGCGGCGAGCCCGAAGGCGGCCGCGATGACGATGACCACGTCCAGGTTCACCGCGGCCCGGGCCTCGCCTGTGCTCAGCACCCGCCCGGCCACCAGCGCCAGCGCGCCCACGAGCGACGCCACCAGGATGGAGGTCAGCCCCGTGGCCGCCGCGGCGACGATGGCGACGGTGATGGCGCCCACGAGCCACGCCTTCCCCGACCGGATCGGCGGCGCCCCGCCGTGGCGGGAGACCAGGAGGAAGTCGCTCCGGTGCCCCCAGCGGTGGACGAAGCCGTCGTCGGAGAGGATCAGGAGGGTGTCCCCCACGCGGAGCGGGACGCGGCCGAGCTTCTCCTGCACCCGGTGCCCCGCCCGGTGGATGGCGACGACGGCGCCGTTGTAGCGTCCGCGGAAGCTTGCCTCCTTCAGCGTCTTCCCCACCAGCGGCGAGGCCTGGCCCACCACGGCCTCGAAGAACGTGTGGCCCGGGGCGTCGAAGGAAAGCAGGTGCTCGTTTTCCGTGGAGACCAGCCCGCGCATCCGCTGGAGCTCCACCACCTGGTCCGCGCGGCCGACGAACGTGAGCCGGTCGCCGCCGTGGAGGTGGACCGTGGGCGCGACGGCGGTGAGCGTCTCGTCGTCGCGCTCGACCTCCACCAGGAAGAGCCCGCGCAGCCGGCGCAGCCCGGCCTCCTCGACGGTCCGCCCGTCCAGCGGCCCGTCCGGCTCCACCCGCATGGCCACCGCGAACTCCCGGATCTCCTCTTCCGCCGACTGCGTGGCCCCGCGCCGGTCCGGGAGGAGCACCGGCGAGAGCAGGACGAGCGCCACGAGGCCGACCGCGGCCACCGGCAGCCCCACCGGCGTGATCTCGAACATCCCGAGCCCCGGCCGCCCCGACGCCTCCAGGAGCCCCGACACCACGATGTTCGTTGACGTCCCGATGAGCGTGACCATCCCGCCCAGGATCGACGCGAACGAGAGCGGCACCAGGTAGCGCGACACCGGCACCCGGTGCCGCTCGCTCCACGCCTCCAGCTGCGGCACCAGCATGGCCACGATCGGCGTGTTGTTCAGGAACGCCGACGCCCCCGCCACCGGCCCCGCCAGCCGCGCCAACCGCCGCCGGTGCCCCTCCGCCGGCCCCAGGATCGCCGCCACCACCGGCTGCAGCGCCCCCGTCTTGTCCACCGCCGCCGCCAGCACGTACAGCGCCGCCACCGTGATCGGCGCCGGATTGCTGAACCCGCTGAACGCCTCCGCCGGCGTGATCACCCCCGCCGCCAGCAGGAGGATGACCGCCGACAGCAGCGTCACCGAAGGCGCCACCCGGTCCGTCGCCATCACCACCACCGCCCCCCCGACCACGAGGAGCGTGACCCACGCCGCGAACGTCACGAAACGCCGGGAAAGCTGGAACTACCGGCCCGAACCCCCGCCCCGCGGGGTTCTCGACGGAGCGAAGCGACCGT
>JBKGZE010000433.1:0-2751 GCA_046545735.1 Gemmatimonadota bacterium
GCGGTGGCCACGCCCCCGGCGCCGCCCTCCAGGTCGGCGACCGTCTCTTCGAGCACCCGGATCGTGGGGTTGCCGAGTCGCGTGTAGATGTAGCCGTCGCCGTCGCCCGCGAAGAGCGCGGCGCCGTGCTCGGCGTTGCGGAACTCGAACGTCGAGCTCTGATAGATCGGTACGTTGACCGCCCCTGTGCCGTCGGGTTCGTAGCTGCCATGGACGAGCTTGCTGTGCACGCCCAGGTCGCTCGTGTTCATCGATTGCTCCCGGATTCCTGTTGGTGTAGGGTCCTGCGTCGGAACGCGGGATAGTTTAACCATTGGCACACGATTTCGCCCGGGCGGCGAGCCCGGCGCCGGGCTCGCGTCGCCGCGAGGCGGGAAGGGACGGTCATGACGGAACGACGCCGCTACGAGATCCACCCGATCGGGGTGGTCCGATCCGAACTCCGCCGGCGGGAGGATGCCCCACGCCAGGGGTGGCTCGGCGCCCCGGCGGCGTGGCTGGAGCTGGACGAGCGGTACCGGGACGGGCTGCTCGGAATCGAGCCGGGCTCGGAGCTCGTCGTCGTCACCTGGCTCCACCTCTCGGACCGGGACGTGCTGCAGGTGCACCCCCGGGGCGACGATGACGCCCCCCGCCGCGGCGTGTTCTCCACCCGGGCTCCCGTCCGCCCCAACCCGCTGGGCCTGCACACCGTGACGGTCCTGGAGGTGGACGGGACCCGGCTCCGGGTGGAGCCGCTCGAGGCGGTGGATGGGACGCCCGTTGTGGATCTGAAAGCCTCGTTCACCGATCGGGACCGGACGGCGACCTCAGCGTGACGCGTATGGCACTTGCATCGACACGCCGGTGGGATGGCCGTTCCGAATCCGGCAGGTGAAGGAGTAGCGCCCCCCGAGCGGTGCCAGCCAGAAGTCCCCGTACGCAGGTGCAGTCGTTTTGTCCGTACAGCCAGCAGGAGAGGAAGGCCGGTGGCGCGGCGAGGACCCGTCACGCACGCCCGACCCATCGCGGGCGCCGGATCCGGACGCCCAGCTGCCGCCCGGCCCCCTGGCCTCGGCGGACGGCCAGCCGCCCGGCGCGGGGGCGCGGCTCGTCGCGTTTCTCAAGCGCTTCGATGCGGCGTTCACCCGGACGTTCATGGCCATGGCCATGGCGGAGGATGGCGGGCGGGACGGCCGCGCTCTCGCCCTCGAGCAGCTCGAGGGTCGGGCGGAGTGAGGGCCGGCGCACCGCGGGTCAGGGCGCCGCGGGTCAGAGCGCGGCGGTGCCCCCGGCGGCGGCGCGGGCGAGGGTCGCCACGGTGACGTTCCTGAGCTCGCCCTCCAGGTACAGCTCCAGCTCACCCTGATCCGCGAGGAGCGCGGGCCGCGACGCCACCAGCTCGGACGGTCCCGCCTCGCCGGCGGCCCAGGCCGCCATGCCCCGGACCCGCGGATCCGGGTGTTCGAGCGCCTGCTCGATGGCCGGTCGGATGTCCTCGAGGTGTGGCTCCGCCAGGCTGCCCAGCCTGCCTATGGCCCACAGCGCGCCAGGGCGGAAATGCTCGAGGTCTTCTTCGGCCAGCTCGGTCACCAGGTTGGCCGTGATGGGGATGTAGTCGCCGAAGCGCTCCGGCCGCTGCCTGACGATCTCGGCCATCCCCTGGGGCGCGAACCAGCAGACCCCGCCGGACTCCTCGCTGATCAGCCATAGCAGGCGGCGGAGGTAGTTGCGGACGGCGTCCGGGTGGCGGTCGGCGAGCCGGTCGGCGGCCACGCCGAGGGCCTCCACGGCGCGCCAGGCGACCGTGGGCTGGTCGTAGGTGAGGGCGATCAGGACGCCCATGACCCGGTGTCCGTGGTCGGCGGCCCGGGCGACGCCGGCCAGGTCGCGGTCCAGGAGCAACTGCCGGAGACGCGGCTTCAGCGCGACGCTCGGGGTCCGGCCGGTCGCCGGGAGATCGGGGTCGTCCATCGGTCCACCTCGGTGCTCGGGATACCTGGATGTACGCGCGCGGGTGGTCCGGCACAACCCGGGCCGGTCCGGGTCGTGCGCGGCTTCGGTGGTCGGCGCGAGCCCGGCGCGGCCCATGCGCTCCGGGGCGGGACATCCTACTTTCACGCATGGACGAGACGGTACGCGCGGCGTGGCTGCAGGCGATGTCCGACGAGGCCGGCGTCGTGCTGTGGGCCGCGGACCGCGATTTTTCACGGTTCGTACACCTGAGCGACGGCGCCGACGCGCTCTGGGGCGCTTCCACGGCCCCGCTCCACGACGACGCCACTCCGTTCTTCGAAGCGATCTTCCCCGAGGACCGGATCCGTCTCCTGGACGACCGGCTCCGGCCTCGTGTCCGGGACGGCCACGCACGTCGGAGCAGCGAGTTCCGGTTCCGGGCGCGGGATCGGCGCACGCGGTGGGTCCGCAGCCACATGCGGCCGGTGATCGAGGACGGCGAGGTCACGGGGTTCGCCGGGTTCGCGCGGGACATAACGGCCGAGAAGACCACGCTGGAAGAGCACCGGCAGGCGCGGGAAGAGCTGGCGGCGCTTTTCCGGGCGCTGCCGGACCTGGTGCTGGTGCTGAACGCGGAGGGCCGCTATCTCCGGGTCGCGTCGGGCGACCGGCGGCAGCTCTACCGCCCCGAGTCCGAGCTCACGGACCGCACTCTGTACGAGGTCCTGCCCCACGAGACGGCGGACTGGTTCATCCGGAAGATCCGGGAGACGCTGGAGCGGGACGAGACGGTGAACTTCCGGTATCCTCTGGAGA
>JBKGZE010000434.1:0-2749 GCA_046545735.1 Gemmatimonadota bacterium
GCCCGGGTCCGACCCGGCGTGCGGGCCGGCGCTGCTGGATGCGGCGTGCGGGCCGGCGCGGCCGGGTGCGGCGTCACCGCCAGCGCGGGGCCGGTGAGCGCCGGGTCCGGGAGCGGATGGACGGGAACCCCGGCGCCGTTCCCGACCATGAGCTCGTCGCGGTCGCCGAGCTCGAGGACCCGGAGGGGACAGGCGGCCACGCACGCGGGCGGCCTCCCTCGCTCCAGCTCGTCGACGCACAGGGTGCACTTGGTCATGTGCCCGGCCGCGGCGTGGTACTGGAGCGCGCCGTAGGGGCACGCCCACTCGCAGTAGCGGCACCCCATGCAGCGGTCGTGGTCGATCAGGACGATCCCGTCCGCGCGCCGCGTGATGGCCGTGGCGGGGCACACCTCGGCGCAGATGGGCCGCTCGCAATGGTTGCAGGCGACGGAGACGTTGTACGCGAAGACGTCGTTGGACCACGCGTCGCCGCGCCGCCGCCAGTCGCCGCCCACCACCTCGTAGACCCGGCGCCAGAGCACGCCCGGCGGGAGGTCGTGCTTGTCCTTGCACGCGACCTGGCACGCCTTGCACCCGGAGCATGCGGACGCGTCGAGGTGGAACGCGGGGCGACTCACCGGCACGCCCCGCCGCGGTCCCGCTCCACCTGGACCAGGGTGGTGTGCTGCGCCGTCCCCTTCGCCAGCGGCGTCCACCGCTCGGAGGTGAGGACGTTGATGGAGCCGCGACGGTCCACGCCGTCCTCATCCGGTTCCCACCAGGCGCCCTGCGGGATGTCCACGACGCCAGGCATGATCCGGGGCGTGACGCGGCAGGGGAGGACCATCGCGCCGCGGTCGTTCCAGACCCGGACGTCGTCGCCATCGCGGATCCCGCGCGCGCACGCGTCGACCTCGCTGATGAAGACGCGCTGCGGGAACGCCTCCCGGAGCCAGTCGTTGTTGTCGTGCGTGGAATGGACCCGGGCCATGGTGTGGTGCCCGATGGCCTGGAGCGGGTACTCGGCGGACTCCGACCCGAACGGGCTCTCCCACTCCTCGATGTACTTCGGCACCGCCGGGACCTCCGGGTCGCCCAGGTCGTGGAGCGCGGGCGAGAAGATCTCGATCTTCCCGGACGGCGTGGGCAGCGGGTGCGCCTCCGGGTCGGCCCGGAAGTCGGCGAAGGCGACGGCCGGCTCGGTCACCGGCCGGCTGTGCACGCCCCGGTTCCCCGCCTCCAGCTCCGCCAGCGACGGCAGCTCCGGGAAGCGCGACTCCCGGTAGCGCTCCAGCGCCCACTCGACCC
The DNA here is from genome assembly GCA_046545735.1 of Gemmatimonadota bacterium. Lineage (GTDB taxonomy): Bacteria > Gemmatimonadota > Gemmatimonadetes > Longimicrobiales > RSA9 > JAWVYT01. The sequence continues at coordinate 1,291 of JBKGZE010000434.1, forward strand.
AGCCGCGCTCGTCCCGCCCCTCCGTGTACGCCTCGCCGATCCCGAGCCGCTCCGCCACGTCAGCGCAGATGGCGTAATCGCTCCGCGACTCCCCCAGCGGCTCCACCACCGGCGGCATGAGGAGGACCTCGTCGCCGTATTTCCAGCCGTCCTCGAGCCCCCACATCTCGAGCTGGGTGCACGCCGGCAGCACGAGGTCCGCGAACCGGGCGGTGGGCGTCAGGAAGTTGTCCTGGACCGCGATGAACTCGACACGCGACTCGTCGGCCAGGATCTCCGCCGTACGGTTGATGTTGGCGTGCTGGTTCACCAGCGCGTTGCTGGCCACCGCCCAGATCAGCTTGATGTCGCTCTCCAGGCGACCGGCGCCGGCCGACCGCCCGGCCACCGCGCCCGCAGCGCTCTCCGAGCCCTCGCCCCGGGCGTCCTCGAACAGCACGCCGTCCGCAGCGCCAAGCTCCCTCCCGCGCAGCACCGCCTCCGTCCACAGGAAGACGGGGATCGCCGCGCCCACGGGGTTCGCGCCCACCGGGAAGACGTTCCAGAACGGGCCACCGTCGGGCGCCTGCAGCGCCAGGCCGCTCGCCCAGCCGCCGGGCACGCCGATGTTGCCCGTCAGCGCCGCCAGCGCCGCGCCCGCCCGGACCACCTGCTCGCCGTACGCACGGCGCTGCATGCCGTAGCCCTGGTACAGGACGCCCGGCTTCGCGGTGGCGTACTCCCGGGCCAGCCGGGCGATGGCGTCCGCGGGCACGCCCGTGATGGGCTCGGCCCAGCGGGGCGTCTTCGGCTGACCGTCCCGCGTGCCGAGGACGTAGTCGCTCCAGCTCTCGGCACCCTCGTAGCCGGCGGGCATCCGGTCCCGGTCGAAGCCCTGACAGTGGGTGCGGACGAACTCGGCGTCGTGGAGCCCCTCGGTGATGATGACGTACGCCATGGCGCTCATCATCGCCGCGTCCGTCCCTGGCCGGATCGGCACCCACTCGTCCGCCAGCGCCGCCGCGCTCATGCTCAGACGCGGGTCGATGCAGACCACCCGCGCACCGGCATGGCGCGCCTCCTTGATGAACCACTCGCTGTTCGTACCGTCCCGCATCTCCGCCGGGTTCCACCCCCACATGAGGATGGTCCGGGCGTTCAGCCAGTCCTGCCGCTGGTTCCCGCTCTGGACGGTGCCGTAGACCGTGGGCGTCGCCACGTTGATCGCCGCCCACGAGTAGCTGTTCCAGATCCCCAGACACCCGCCGTACAGGTTCAGCAGCCGACGCGCCGTCTGCGACCCGTTCGTCTGGTTGTAGCTACCGGTCCCGTACGGGACGAAAAGCGCGCCATTCCCGTACGTCTCCCGCACGCGACGGATCTCGCCGGCCAGCAGGTCGAGCGCCTCGTCCCACGAGACCCGCTCGAACTCCCCCGACCGCCGCGGTCCGACTCGCCGGAGCGGGTACCGCAACCGGTC
>JBKGZE010000435.1:0-2749 GCA_046545735.1 Gemmatimonadota bacterium
GTGCTGGACGCCCGGGGCCTGGTCCTGGCCGGTCGGCTGGAGAGCGACCGGCACCCGGCCGACCTGCTGGGCGCGCTGCTGAACACGGCGGTGACGGAAGCCTCGCGCACGGCCGCGATGCTGGAGCTGGGTGGCTGGGGCGGTCTGCTCGTGGACACGGAGCGGGCGCGACTGCACCTGGCGCCGGTGGCGGACGGGGCCGTGGTGGTGCTGGTGGCGGAGCGGGACGCCCCGGCGGGCTGGGTCGTACGGGCGGCCGGCCGGGCCAGCGCGCTGGCCCGGGCCTTTCTGCGGGAGGTCGCATGAACGATATGCTGAAGCGGGCGGTGGACGCCCTGACCCGGGTGGACGGGGTGCGCGCCGCGATGGTGGTGGACGCGGAAGCGGGCGTCCCGGTGGCGTCGCAGGTGGCCACGGGTGTGCAGGAGACGGCGCTGGCGGCCATGTCTGGCGCGCTGTTCACGCGCACGGCCTACGCGATGTCCACGGCCGGGTACGGCCGGGTGGACGTGGTCCAGTTGGAGGCGGAGGGCGGGCACGTGGTAATGGCCGGTGCCGGGCCCCTGTTGGTGGTCGCCCTGACGGAGCCTGACGCGGGGGTGGGGCTGGTCCGGGTGCAGACCCGGCGAGCGGCCCGGGAGCTGACCGGATGAGACGCGACGATCTCAAGCGGGTGAAGTCGGCGCTGGCGGAGCCCATGAAGGAGTTCGTGCGGAACGCGCGCGTCCGCACGGCCGTGCTGGTGAACCGGAGCGGGCAGGTCCTGGCGCACCATGGCTTCGAGCGCGCCTACGACATGGGCGACGTAGCCACGCTGGCGGCCGCCGCCCACTCCTCGGCCCACGCGCTCGCCGAGCTCACGGGCGCCGGGCGCTGGGTGCACATGCACCACGCGGGCAGGGACAACCAGCTCTTCCTCTCCCCCATGAGCGCCGGCGGCGACTCGCTCGTGCTCGTGGCGATCTTCGACAGCGACTCCACGCTCGGGCTGGTCCAGCTCTTCTTCGACCGATTGGCGGAGGCGATCCGGGAGATCCCGGAGCTCGGCGGACGCCTGCCGCCCGGCGATGTGGAGAGCTTCGAGGCCGAGCTCGAGGCGGGCCTCGACCGGATCTTCCCCGAACGCGACGAGTGATGCCGCTGGTCCAGTACGCGTCCCGCGAGATCCTCTGCAAGGTGGTCTACTACGGCCCCGCCCGTAGCGGGAAGACCACGAACCTGCAGTGGGTTCACCGCTCGCTGCCCGACGACCGGCGGAGCGAGCTCGTCTCCCTCGCCACCGAGAACGACCGGACCCTCTTCTTCGACTTCCTGCCCATCGATCTGGGCGAGATCTCCGGCTTCCGCACGCGCCTCCAGCTGTACACCGTCCCGGGCCAGGTCTACTACAACGCGACCCGGCGCCTCGTGCTCCGGGGCGCCGACGGGGTGGTGTTCGTCGCCGACTCCGAGCCCCAGCGGCAGCGGGACAACCTGGAGAGCCTGCGCGACCTGCAGGAGAACCTGCTCGAGAACGACTTCGACATCCGCGAGCTCCCCCTGGTCCTGCAGTACAACAAGCAGGACCTGCAGCACGCCCGCACGGTCTTCGACATGAACGACGAGCTCAACTTCCGCGACGTCCCCGCCCACGGGGCCGCCGCCGTCCGGGGCGAGGGCGTGATCCCCACGCTCCGCGCCGTGAGCGAGATGGTGCTCCGGAGCGTGGCCCGCCCCTTCGCCGCGCCGCAGGCCTGACCATGGCGCTCGAGCTGGACCCGCGCTTCACCTTCGAAGCCTTCGTGGTCGGCCCGGCCAACCGGCTGGCGGTGGCCGCCGCACGCCGGGTCGCCGACTCGCCCGGCGCGAGCTACAACCCGCTCTTCATCTACAGCGCGTCCGGCCTCGGGAAGACACACCTCCTGGGCGCCATCGGCAACCACGTCGAGGGCATCCACGCCGCGGAAGTGGTCTACGACACCACCGAGCACCTGATGGAGGAACTGAGCGCAGCCGTGGAGGCCGGCGAGCAGGATGCCTTCCGCCACCGGCTCCGGGGCACCGGGCTCCTCCTCCTCGACGACGTCCAGTTCCTGGCGGGGCGCCGCCAGGAACTGGAGGAGCTCCTCCGCGCCTGGGACGCCCTGGCCGGCCGCGGCGCCCAGGTGGTCCTCACCAGTGACCGACCCCCCCAGGAGATCGACGAGCTCGACGACCGCCTCCTGAGCCGCCTCTCCGGAGGCCTGATCGTCGACGTCGGCACCCCGGACTACGAGACCAGGATCGCCATCGCCCGGCGCAAGGCCGAGGAGCGGGGCATCACCCTGGTGCCCGATGTGTTCCGGGCGCTGGCCCGGATCGCCTTCACCAACGTCCGTGAGCTCCAGGGCGCGCTGAACCGGCTCATCGCCGTCCAGGAGCTCGAGGAGCGCACGGTCACCCCCGAAGAGGTGACCGAGCTCCTCGGCGCCGCCGCGGAGCGGGGGCGCGACGAGTTCGGCGAGTTCCTGTCCGACATCACGGGCACGGTCACCGCGGTGGTCGAGGACGCGGACCGGCAGATCGCCGATGCCATCCTGGAGTGGGAAGGGGAGGGCTACCGGACCCGCCGCCTCGAGAGCGCCCTCGCCGGCACCATCACCGCGCAGCAGGCCCGGACGCTGGTGAGTCGGTTCGAGCGCGACGTCGCGCGGCTCCGTCAGATCGCCGCGGAGATCCGCGAGCTCGACCGCGACGCGCGCGAGCTCACCCACGACGTGCTCCGCGACCC
>JBKGZE010000436.1:0-2748 GCA_046545735.1 Gemmatimonadota bacterium
AGCGACCCTGTCCGGCGACGCTGTCCGGCGACCCTGTCCGGCGACGCTGTCCGGCAAGCGGAACGGCTCGGGAGCGGCCGCTCGGGCCCCGGCGAGCGGCCGCCCCGGTTCTTGCGTGGGCCAGGCCCAGGTGCGAGGATCCGCGCCGAGCGATTCCATCCCATTCCTGGTGAGAGCATGATTGTCACGACCCGCGAGCTTTTCGACCTCGCCTACGGCCGGTATGCCGTGGGCGCGTACAACATCAACAACATGGAGCAGGCGCTCGGGCTCTTCGAGGGGCACCGGCGGGCGTCGGCGCCGTTCATCGTGCAGCTGTCGAAGGGGGCGCGGAAGTACGCGAACCCGTCGATGATCGAGGCGATCATCCGGGCGGCCGCGGATCTCTACCCGGACCTGGTGTTCGCCGTGCACCTCGATCACGGGGACGAGGCGGCGTGCTACGACTGCATCGACAGCGGGTTCTACAGCGCGGTCATGATCGACGCGAGCCACGCCCCGTTCGAGGAGAACATCGCCACGACGAAGCGGGTGGTGGAGCGGGCGCACGCGGCGGGGCTGAGCGTGGAGGCGGAGCTGGGGATGCTCGGCGGCGTGGAGGAGGACATCGCGGTGTCGGAGAAGGACGCGCGGCTGACGGACCCGGACGAGGCGGAGGAATTCGTCGAGCGCACCGGGTGCGACTCGCTGGCCGTTGCCATCGGGACCAGTCATGGCGCGTACAAGTTCAGCGGCTCCCAGGGGCTCCACTTCGGCCGGATCGAGGAGATCCAGAAGCGGCTGCCCGGCTTCCCGCTGGTCATGCACGGCTCGAGCTCGGTGCCGAAGGAGGAGGTGGACCGGATCAACGCGGCGGGCGGTGCGCTGGACCCGTCGGCGAAGGGGGTGGACGCCGACCAGTTCGCCCGCGCCGCCGAGCTGGGCGTGACCAAGGTGAACATCGACACCGACGGCCGCCTGGTCTGGACCCGCGTCCACCGCGAATTCTTCCGGGATCAGCCGGAGCAGTTCGATTTCCGAGCGCCGGGGAAGGTGTTCGTGGAGGAGTACGCCGCGTTCATCGTGGGGAAGTCGGAGAAGCTGCAGTCCACGGGGAAGCTGGAAGAGGTGCGACGGGCGCTCGGCTGAGCAGCGGGGCGTCCGCCGTGCTCTCCGACCCCTCCGAGACCCCTGGGTTGAGCAGGTGACGAAGACCGCGGCCGCCAGGAACCAGGAGACCAGCCATGAACGATCGTGACCGCGTCGTCGAGAGACTCGAGACCGCCCGCCGGATCCTGGCCGTGACCGGCGCCGGCATCTCGGCCGAGTCGGGGATCCCGACATTCCGGGGCAGGGACGGCTGGTGGCGGAAGGAGGACCCGTCGAAGCTGGCCACGCAGGCGGCGTTCGACCGCGACCCGGCCTACGTCTGGGAATGGTACGAGTTCCGTCGCGGGCTGGTGGCCGAGGCCGAGCCGAACCCGGGGCACCGGGCGCTGGCTGCGTGGGCGTCGTCCGGGCGGGACGTGCTGGTGGCGACGCAGAACGTGGACGACCTCCACGAGCGGGCCGGCAGCCGGGACGTGGCCCACATCCACGGCTCGATCTGGCGAGTCCGCTGCGAGGGGTGCCGCGCCGAGCACGAGCACCGGGCCCACCCGCTCCCGGAGCGCCCGCCCCGCTGCGAGGCGTGCGGCGGCCGACTCCGCCCGGCGGTGGTCTGGTTCGGCGAGATGCTGCCGCCGGCGCCGATCGAGCGGACCCAAGCGTTCATCGACGACGGCGTCGACCTGGCCTTCATCATCGGCACCGAGGCCAGCTTCGGGTACATCCAGGGCATGGCCCGGGTCGCCCAGAGGGCCGGGGCGCTGCTGGTCGAGGTGAACCCGTCGTGGACCGTCCTGAGCGACCTGGCCGACGTGCGGCTCGAGGGGCCGGCCGGCGAGGTGCTGCCGACGCTCGGGTAGGAGACGCTCGGATACGGGGCCTCGGGTCGGCGGGGACGGAGCGGGCGGGGCCCACTGAGGACGCGCCGGACAGCGGGAACGCCCCCGATTGAATCATTGACCCGCCCGCGACCGTAGGGTAGACCGGGACCGGAATCGAAATCGAAGCGGGAGTGCGAATGCGCAAGCACGTCAGAACCCTCGGCTGGCTCCAGGTTATCCTGGGCGTCATCGACCTGCTCATCGGCGCGGCGGCATTCGGGCTGCTGTCGGGCATCGGCATCCTCTCGGGCGATCCCGCCGCCCTCGGAGTCATGTCCCTGGTCGGCGGGTTCATCGGGACGCTCTCCCTCATAATGGCGCTGCCGAACCTGATCGTCGGTTTCGGGCTGCTCCGGAACTGGGGCGGTTGGGTGGTCGTGCTGGCGGTGATCCTCGGCCTGTTCAACGTCACCAAGTTCCCCTGGGGAACGGCCGTGGCGCTCTACACCTTCTGGATCGCCTGGAAGCTGATGGACACGCCGGATACGACGGTGTAACCCGGAGTACATCTTGCAACCGGCTGGGAGCGCGGGTACGCTACGTGCCCGCGCGGAAATTCTTCACACCAGTCAGCGAGCAAGATGGCCGCACCCCAAGCCGATTTTCCTGCGTCCGCCCGCCGTCGCGTAGTCATCGAGGCCGTCGAGCCCGAGGTCGATGGTGGGCGGTTCCCCGCGAAGCGGACCCCGGGCGAGATCCGGGTCGAATGCGACGCGTACACGGACGGGCACGACGCCATCAGCGTGGTCCTGCTGTATCGCAAGGCGGGCCGTCGGCAGTG
>JBKGZE010000437.1:0-2736 GCA_046545735.1 Gemmatimonadota bacterium
GTTCACGGTTTACGGTTCACGGTTCACGGTTCACGGTTCGTTTTCAGATGAATGACTCGACGTCCGACCCGCGCGCGCGCGGCATGCTCGACCTCGATGCCCTGGACTTCGACAAGGCCGCGGGGCTCCTCTGCGTCATCGCGCAGCACCACCTCACGGGCGAGGTCCTGATGCTGGGCTACGCGACGAGGGAGGCGCTGGACAGGACGCTCGAGACGGGCCGCCTCACCTTCCACTCCCGCTCACGCGACAAGCTCTGGACCAAGGGGGAGACGAGCGGCAACACGCTGCGGGTGGTCTCGCTCCACGCCGACTGCGACAGGGATGCGGTCCTCGCCCGCGTCGACCCGGCGGGGCCCACCTGCCACACGGGGGCGCGGAGCTGCTTCCAGGCGCCTCCGCCGCTCCGGGCGCTGGCCGACACGCTCGAGGCACGCAGGTCGGCGGCCGAGGCGGGCGCGGCGCCCGCGGAGAGCTACACGGTGCGACTCCTGGCCGACCGCAACCATCGTCTCAAGAAGCTGGGCGAGGAGGCGGTGGAGCTGGCGGTGGCGTGCGCGGACGGCGACGCGGCGCGGGTGCGGGAAGAAGGCGCGGACCTCCTGTACCACGTGCTGGTGGCGTGCGCCGCCGAGGGCGTGACGGTGGAGGACCTGCTGACGGTGCTGGCGGATCGCGCCGCCCCCGCGGAACCCCGGCGTTAGCATCCCATCTCGCGCGCGAGGTTCCGGGACAGCATCCCAGCTCGCGCGCGAGGTTCCGGACGGTCCCCGGGGCACGGCAGGCATTCACGGGGGTAGCACGGCCGTTGTCGCCGCTGCTAGACTAGGCGCGAATCGAACGTCAGGATCCCGGATGCCCGCGACCGCCACCAAGGCCGCCCACGAGGAAGAATCCCTCGGCAAGGCGTACGACGCCCAGCTCATGGGTCGGCTCCTGCGTTACCTGAAGCCGTACTGGTGGAAGGTCGTGCTCGGCGTGGCCATCCTGATGATCGTGGCCGGGCTGGAGCTGCTCGGGCCGTACCTGACCAAGGTGGCGCTCGATACCGCCATCCCCGAGGGCGACTTCGGCCTGCTCGGCACGCTCGCCCTCGTCTACGGCGGCGCCCTCCTGCTCACGTTCGGGCTCGGCTACGCACAGCAGGTGCTCACGACATGGCTCGGCCAGCGGATCATGTTCGATCTCCGCCGCCAGATCTTCTCTCACCTCCAGCACCAGAGCCTCCGGTACTTCGACCGGAACCCCGTGGGCCGGCTCATGACGCGCGTGACGAACGACGTCGAGGTCCTGAACCAGCTCTTCAGCTCGGGGATCGTCACGGTCTTCGGCGACGTCTTCACCCTCGTATTCATCGTGGGCGTCATGCTCTGGATGGACTGGCGGCTCGCGCTCGTGGCCTTCGCCGTCATGCCGTTCGTCGTGCTCGTCGCCTTCGTCTTCCGCTCCCGGATCCGCCAGGCGTATCGCGACGTCCGTGTCCGGCTCGCCCGGATCAACGCGTTCCTCCAGGAGCGGATCACGGGCGTTTCCATCGTCCAGCTCTTCGGCCGCGAGAAGAAGACCGTCGACGCGTTCGGCGACATCAACCGCGACCACCTCGAGGCCCACCTCCGCTCCATCACGTACTACGCCCTCTTCTTCCCGGTGGTCGAGCTGCTGACCACCATCGCCCTGGCCGCCATCCTGGTCTACGGCGGCGGGCGCCTGCTCGATGATACCATCTCCGTCGGGGTGGTGACCGCCTTCCTCATGTACGCCCGGCGCTTCTTCCGCCCGATCCAGGACCTCTCGGAGAAGTACAACATGCTCCAGGGGGCCATGGCCAGCAGCGAGCGCATCTTCAAGCTGCTGGACACAGAGTCGGACGTGCGCGACCCCGCCGAACCGGTCGCGCTGCCGTCGCCCGGGCGGGGCGAGATCGAGTTCCGCAACGTGTGGTTCGCCTACACCCGCGACGACGCCGCCGACGACTGGGACTGGGTCCTCAAGGACGTCAGCTTCCACGTCCGGCCGGGCGAGCGGCTCGCCATCGTCGGGCACACGGGCGCGGGCAAGACGACGCTCGTCAACCTGCTCATGCGCTTCTACGAGCCCCAGCGCGGCCAGATCCTCTTCGATGGTGTGCCCCTCGAGCGGATCGCGCAGAAGGAGCTCCGGGAGCGTATCGGGCTCGTGCTCCAGGACGTGTTCCTCTTCAGCCGCAGCGTGGAGTACAACATCCGCCTCGGTCGGACCGACATCCCGGACGCGCGCGTCCGCCAGGCCGCCACCCGCGTCGGTGCCGACCGGCACATCGACCGCCTCCCGCGCGGGTACGAGGAGCCGCTCGGCGAGCGCGGCAGCAGCCTCTCCGTCGGACAGCGCCAGCTCCTCTCCTTCGCCCGCGCCATGGCCTTCGACCCCCGCGTCCTCATCCTGGACGAGGCGACCAGCTCCGTCGACTCCGAGCTCGAGCACCAGATCCAGCAGGCGCTCGAAACGCTCCTCGATGGCCGCACCTCTCTCGTCATCGCCCACCGCCTTTCCACCGTCCAGAGCGCGGACCGCATCCTCGTGTTCCACCACGGGGAGCTCCGCGAGGCCGGCAGCCATGCGGAGCTGCTGGAACGGGGCGGGCTGTACGCGAGGTTGCACGCGCTGCAGTTCGCGGCGGCATAGGCGGGCCCGGCCGGAGGCCGGGCAAATGGGGCGGCTGCGCCGCCCAAATGGCTCGGCCTTCGGCCTCGCAAATGG
>JBKGZE010000438.1:0-2727 GCA_046545735.1 Gemmatimonadota bacterium
GGCCAGCAGGAGCGACGCGCCTACGACCCCCACGCTGGCGGCCAGGGGCCCGCTCACGGTGGCCCCCCACCAACCGGCGCCGGGGGCGGAGTCTTCGGCCAGCACCCCCACGGCGATGGGGGCCAGGAGCATTACGACCAGCGTGAGGACACCCCAGCGGAGCGCTGGCGCCGCTCGCGCCCGGAACGCGGCCAGCGCGCCGAGCGCGGGCAGGAGCGGCAGGAGGTAGACGCCGACGCCCAGGAGCGCTCGACCTCCGAAATCGAACGTGGCGCCCACCGCGCCCATGAGGTTGCCGGACTCGCCCGGCACCAGGCCGAGGAGAGCGGGCGGGACCAGACTGAGCGCCATGAAGAGCGCCAGCAGGACCAGGGCGAGCCCCAGCAGGTCCCGACGCTGCCGCTCCGTGAGCAGCCCGTCGCTCGAGTCCGCCTTCTTCTTCGCCATCCTATTCCGCCGTGATCTTCCGATCCTGGAAGCGCGGGACCACCGTGCGCCGATCGACCTCGCCGCAGAAGGCCAGGTCCTCCTCGCGGCCGATCTCCGTCAGCCGCCGGCCGGCGGCCGTTCCCGCCAGGAGGGCGGGGATGCGCGCCGGGTCGCCCGCCAGGCTCCGGGCGGCGACGGCCGCGTCGTTCAGCTCCAGCGACGTCGCCGACTCGAGCGACCGGATGAGGAGCCCCGCGCACGCGGCGTCCTCCAGCGCGAACCGGCCTTCCCGGCCAGCGCAGACCACGGCCACGCGCCCGCCGTCGGCCAGCCGCCCTGTGACGGCCCCCAGGTTCAGGAACGAAGCCGCGAGAACCGACGTGCCATTGGCTTCGCCGATCCCGGCCTGGCGCTCGGCCACGGCCAGGAAAGCCCGGGTCCCGTTGGTCGTAGTCATCACGAGCGCCTTCTCGGACACGCGCTCCTCGGTGAACTCGGGCGGCGCGTTGCCGAGATCGAACCCCTCGATGGGCAGACCCCTCCGCTCCCCGCACAGAAGGACGGAATCGCGGCCGATGTTCTGGGCGATGCGCGCGGCGTCATCGGCGGTCGCCACCGGGAAGATCGCGCGGGCGCCGTTCGCCAGCGCCTCGACAATGGTGCTGGTGGCCCGGAGCACGTCGATGACGACGACGCGCTCGGCAAGCTCGAGCCCGACCAGCTCGCCCGGGGTGAAGCAGACGTCGAGCTTCATGGGGCGGCGGCCCGCTCGGCCATCCTGCGCTCCAGGAACCGGGTGTCGATGTTCCCTGCCACCACGTCGGGATCCTCCAGCAGCTCGAGAAGGAACGGGATCGTGGTCTTGATGCCTTCGACGATGAACGACTCCAGGGCAAGGCGCATGCGGATGATGGACTCCTGCCGGTCACGGCCGTGGACGATCAGCTTGGCCAGCAGCGAGTCGTAGAACGGCGGCACCAGGTACCCCTGGTATGCGTGGGAGTCCACCCGTACGCCGGGTCCGCCGGGCGCGTGCCAGATCTCGATCCGGCCCGGGCTCGGCTGGAAGTTGCGTTCCGGGTCCTCCGCGTTGATCCGGCATTCGAGGGCGTGGCCGTTGAACTGGACCGGCTCCTTGTCCGGGATCGAGTGCTTCTCGCCCGCCGCCACCCGGATCTGCTCTTTGATCAGGTCGTACCCCGTGACCAGCTCGGTCACCGGGTGCTCGACCTGGATCCGGGTGTTCATCTCCATGAAATAGAAGTGCTCGTCCTGGTCCAGCAGGAACTCCACCGTGCCGGCGGAGTGATAGTCGATCGCCTTCGCCGCCTTCACCGCCGCCGCACCCATCTTCTTCCGGAGCTTGGGACCCACCGCGGGCGACGGGGACTCCTCGATGAGCTTCTGATGACGCCGCTGAAGCGAGCACTCGCGCTCGCCCAGGTGCGCCACCCGGCCGTGGCTGTCGCCAACCACCTGGATCTCCACGTGGCGCGGCCGCTCCAGGTACTTCTCGAGGTACACCTTCGCGTCCCCGAACGCGGCTTCCGCCTCCGTCTTCGCCGCCTGAAACGCACGGGCGAAGGTGGCCTCCTCCGGCGCCACCCGCATCCCCTTGCCACCCCCCCCGGCAGCGGCCTTGATCAGCACCGGGAAGCCCATGTCGTGGGCGACCTTCAACGCCTCGTCCACGTCCTCGATGGCACCCTCGCTCCCGGGCACCACCGGGACCCCTTCGGCGATCATCGTCTCCCGCGCCACCGCCTTGTCGCCCATACGCCGGATCTGGTCCGCCGTCGGCCCGATGAAGACGATCTGCGACTGGGTGCAGATCTCCGCGAATTCGGCGTTCTCCGCCAGGAATCCGTACCCCGGGTGGATGGCGTCCGCCCCCGTGACCTCCGCGGCCGCGATGATGCGCGGGATGTTCAGGTAGCTCTCCCGGGCCGCCGGCGGGCCGATGCACACGTCCTCGTCCGCGAACCGCACGTGCAGCGATTCACGATCCGCCTCGCTGTACACCGCGACCGTCCGAATCCCCAGCTCCCGGCACGCCCGGATCACCCGCAGCGCGATCTCGCCGCGGTTCGCGACCAGTACCTTTTCGAACATCCGGATCAGCCGTTCGGGTCGATGCGGAAGAGAACCTGGCCGTACTCCACCGGCTCCGCGTTCTCCACCAGGATCTCCCGGATCACACCCTCGGCCTCCGACTCCAGCTCGTTCATGAGCTTCATGGCCTCGAGAATGCACAGCGTCTGGCCCTTGCTCACCCGCGTCCCCTTCTCGACATAGGGC
>JBKGZE010000439.1:0-2725 GCA_046545735.1 Gemmatimonadota bacterium
AACTGCCCCGGTCTGCTCTCGCCTGAAGAGGCTAAGGTCGGGATCATGCCCGGCTCCATTGTCCGGGAAGGGAACGTGGGCGTGGTCTCTCGCTCGGGCACCCTGACCTACGAGGTCGTCTACCAGCTGACGCAGGCCGGGATCGGCCAGACCACGTGCATCGGGATCGGCGGCGACCCGATCATCGGGACCAATTTCATCGACACCCTGGCCGCGTTCGAGGCCGACCCCGACACCGCGGCGGTGGTGATGATCGGTGAGATCGGTGGCACGGACGAGCAGGAGGCGGCCGTGTACGTGAAGGAGAACATGTCCAAGCCCGTGGTGGGCTTCATCGCCGGCCAGACGGCGCCTCCCGGCCGCCGGATGGGTCATGCCGGCGCCATCATCAGCGGCTCGGCCGGTACCGCGGCGGAGAAGATGCAGGCGTTCGAGGACAACGGCATCGCCGTCATGAAGCGGCCATCGGACGTGGTGGAGCTCATCCGCGACGTGTTGTAGCCGCGCCGTCATCGTGGACCTCCTGGACCTGCTCCCGGCGGAGCACGTGCTGGTGCCGCTGCGCGCGCCGGATCTGCGCAGCGCCATCCTCCAGCTGATCGAGCGGCTCGAAGACGCCGGTACCATCGAGGCTGCCGGTCCGCTGCGCGCCCGGGTCGAGCAGGAGCCGACCCGGGACGTGGTGGGCATCCGCGGGGGTGTGGTCCTCCCCCATTACCGATGCGAGGGCGTGCCCGGCCTCACCCTCGCCCTGGGACTCGCACCGGACGGCATTCCGCCCCGCGGGCGTGGGAGCACGGATAAGGGCGTCCGGGTAGTCGCCCTGATCCTGGCGCCCCCGGAAGCGGCGACCCGGTACCTGAAGGCCACCAGCACCCTCGCCCGGCTCTTCACGGACGAAGGTGTGGTGGACGAGCTCATGCACCAGCCGGATGCGGACTCGGTGCTGCGGCTCCCGCAGCTCCAGAACCTGCGGATCCAGGAGAGCCTGGTGGTCCGGGACGTCATGACCCACCGCATCCACTCCGTCCCGCCCGACACCACCGTGCGTCGCACGCTCGACCTCATGCTGCGGAGGAAGGTCCACGCGGTTCCGGTCGTGGGCGAGAAGGGCGAGGTGCTCGGAATGGTGACCGACTCGGACATCATGCGCGTTCTGTTGCCGAAGATCCCGCGCGCGGGAAACGAGGGCGTTGCCGACGAGGACGAGCCGCGCGACCGCCCGGTGCGCGAGATCATGACCCGGTCCGTTCTCTGCGTCTCCGAGGACCTCGGCGTCAGCGAGGTGGCCAGCATGATGATCAACAAGGACGTGGAACAGCTCCCCGTGGTCAACGCCGGCTCCATCACCGGCATGGTCTATCGCGGTGACATCATCCGGAAACTCTTCGGACGCTCGTAGGACCCGAACACCTCAATCGACGAAGCCCAATGCAGAAGACCCTCGCCATCATCAAGCCCGACGCGACCGAGCGTAACCTCACCGGACGCATCCTCGCCCACCTGGAGGAAGCCGACTTCCGGATCCGCGCCATCCGCAGCCTGCGCCTCAGCACCGCCCAGGCCGAAGAGTTCTACGCCGTCCACCGCGGCCGGCCCTTCTACGACGAGCTCGTGGATTTCATGACCTCCGGGCCCGTCTTCCCGGTCCTCCTCGAGCGCGATGACGCCGTCGCGAAGCTCCGTGAGGTCATCGGCGCCACCGACCCCGCCGAAGCCGAGGAGGGCACCGTGCGCGCCCTCTACGCCGAGTCCAAGGGCCGTAACTCCATCCATGCCTCCGACGCGTCCGACACTGCCGCCCGGGAGATTCGCTTCTTCTTCGCCGAAGCCGACGAGCTGGGGTGAGCTCGATCTCGTCCCGTTCTAGATCTAGAGGGGAGAGGCCGAGGAGGACCGCGGCGACGCGGGGGCGCCAGGCCGCGGTCGCCGGGCCCCACTAGGCCGGGCCCGCAGGCCGGGCCGCAGGCCGGGCGTGGTTGACAGTCCAGCCCGAAGAGCCGACCTTTACCTGCTATGCTCGATGTCGACCTGAACCGACTCCGGCGGGAAGGCCGGGCGCGGATCGACGCGGATATTCCCCCGGACTCGGAGTTCTGGGGGGATCTGGAGGTCGAGCCTGCGTCGCCGCTGGCGGTGCGTCTGGAGGCGCAGCAGGCGGGGCCGGACGTGGTGGTGCGGGGTCGAGTGGCGGGGGAGTTCGCCCTGGATTGCCGGCGTTGTCTGGAGCCGGTGACGGTGGGGATCGAGGAGGAGCTGGGTCGGCTGTATCGGGTGGGCGAGGATCAGGCGGCGGAGGAGTCGGAGGACGTGCTCGCGCTGCCGCCGGGCACGGAGCTGGACCTGCGAGACCCGGTGCGTGAGACGGTACTGCTGGCGGTGCCGCGGTACGCGTACTGCCGGGAGGAGTGCAGGGGACTGTGCCCGAAGTGCGGGACCAATCTGAACGAGGCCACGTGCGAGTGCACGGTGGACGAGGTGGACGAACGGTGGGCTCCGCTCCGTCGGTTGAAGTCGGAGGGGTAGAGGAGAGAGCGATGGCGGTACCGAAGAAGAGGACGTCGAAGCAGCGTAAGCGGAAGCGGCGCACGCATCACGGGGCGCCGGTGGCGCATACGGTGCCGTGCACGAACTGCGGGGACCCGAAGCTGCCGCACCGGGTGTGCCCGACGTGCGGGACGTACAAGGGCGAGCAGGTTATCGAGATCGACGAGCTGTAGCCGAG
>JBKGZE010000440.1:0-2721 GCA_046545735.1 Gemmatimonadota bacterium
GGCTGGTGCCGATGGGCACGTCGTGCCGCCCGTCGCTGACGACCACCGGCATGGCGTCGAGGATCCGGTTCGCCACCCTGCCGGCGGACTCCACGTCCCGCACCTCGGTCAGCAGGACGGCGAACTCGTCGCCGCCCAGGCGGGTGACGAGGTCGGTCTCCCGCAGCACGCGCTGCAGCGCCCTGGCCACCTGCTTCAGGAGGTCGTCGCCGTGCTCGTGGCCGAGGATGTCGTTGACCTGCTTGAACCGGTCCAGGTCCAGGTAGAAGAGTGCCGCCGGAAGGTTGTGACGGCTCGCCAGCGAGAGCGCTTTCTGGCCCTGCTCCAGGAAGAAGCGGCGATTCGCCAGTCCGGTCAGCGCGTCGTAGTACGCCAGGTGCTGGATCTCGCTCTCGAAGGCCTTGCGGGGCGTGATGTCGCGGATCGTCACCAGCAGCCCGCCCACCGACCCGGACTCCGACAGGTTCGCCACACGGACATGGAGGTGACAGTCGCTCCCGTCGCCGTGCATGGCCCCGAGCTCCAGCGAAAGGGAGCTGCCCGGCTGCCGCCGTACCGCGGCGAACGCCCGCAGCGCCCGGCGGCGGTCCGAGGCGCGGACCAGGTCGACCAGCCGGTCGCTCGCGGTCAGCTGCTCCGGGTCGAGACCCAGGACCCGGCGGGCGTTCTCGCTCGCGAACGTGATGGTCCCCCCGCGGTTCAGGACCAGGTGGGCCTCGACGCCGTGCTCGAGGAGGGCCCGGTAGAACCGGTGCGCCCGCCGCTCTGCGACCACCCGCTCGGCCGCCTGGCGGAGCTCACGACGATGGAGTAGCCACAATCCCAGGAGTCCCAGCCAGACGAGCGCCGCCATGGTCGCGGTGAGCGCCTGTCCGTCCAGGGCGAGAGCCGGCACCAGGTAGAACGCGGTGCCGGCCAGAAGTACGCCGAACAGCACGGAGACGGCAGTGGGGGATTTCACGCCGGGTTCGGAACGGGTCATGGACTGCCAATATGGCTCGCCTCGCCGGTGCAATCAAGGGAACCCTGGCCCGCAAAGGCGGACCAGGGAGCCGTGCTCCGCCGCGGCGCGCTCGCCGGCGCCCGGCGGGGCCGGGTCCGCCCGGGCCGCTCCCCCGCCGGCCCGTGCGGTTCGGGCCCGCCCGGCGCTCAGGGCCGGAAGCGGCCTTCGGTGGTCTCGATCCAGCGGCGGAAGAAGGCGTCCAGGTCCTGGCCGGAGACATCTTCCATGACGTTCTTGAAGTCCTCGCCGGTCACGGGCTGGAACCGGAACCGTTCATAGTAGGTGCGGAGCCCGCGCCGGAACGTCTCCTCCCCGAGTCGGTCGCGGAGCATGCGCAGGACGAGGGAGCCCTTGGTGTAGGTCATCACGCTGTACATGTCGTAGCTGCTGAACTCGGCGCCGGGGAGGGCGAGGGGCTCGGAGCGGCCCGCGGCATCCAGCTGCGCGACGGTGGCCTCGGTCCGGCCCCATACCTGCTGCGCGGTGCGGCCATCCTCCTCGGCCAGCCACGCGGTGAGGAACGTGGCCATCCCCTCGTCGAGCCAGCCCTCCCGCCACTCGTTGTTGGCCAGGATACCGTGGGCGATCATGTGCATGGTCTCGTGGACGATGGCGCCGCCACTGGTCATGTACAGCATCGGGAACTCGGTCGCGCCGCCTTCGACCCGATCCGTCACGGTGATCTGGGGCCACGGGTACTCGCCGAAGAGCTCGACGATCCAGTCCAGGGCGTCCAGCTGACGCTCGAGCACCGCCGGCGCGTCCCACCGTCGGCTGGTCGGCTCCCATAGGAGGTGGACCGGCTTGCCCTGCCACCGGCCGCCCAGGTACCGGTAGTCGGGCGAGGTGCTCCACGCGAAATTGTGGACCTTCTCGGCACGCCACCGGAGCCGCTTGCGGTCCGGGCTGGGGTCCCCGGGCAGGAGTCCCAGGGGGTCGGGCCGGGTGGAGCCGTAGTAGTCCCGCAGGTAGAGGGGCGGCTCGGACTCGGGCACCGCCGCCCGCTCCCACGCGGGGTCCCCGTACGCCGGAACGCCGGTGCTCCCCACCACGTGGTCGGCGGCCAGCTCGATCGTCACGTCGTAGCTCCCGAACGTCCCGTTCAGCTCCCCCGGCCGGATGTGCGGCCGGTACTCCCAGCCATCGGCCCCGTAGAAAGCGATCCGGGGGTACCAGTGCGCCCAGTTGTAGTGTCGACCCTGCCGGCCCTGCCGCCGCGGCTCCGTGGCGAGCCGGGCCCGCCAGTCGATCATGGCTTCGAGCGACGCGCCCTGCGCCAGCGGCTCCGCGAGCTCGACGTAGAACACGGTCGAATCCGGGACACCGGGGTAGACGGGCTCCACCTCGTGGCCGTCGATGGTGAACCGGTCGATCCGCTCGAACGCGTGGTCGTCCGGCCCCAGCTCCTGAAACGTCCGCTCGTCGAAGCGGAGGTCGTACTCCGCCCACGCGCTGTTGGGCCGGAACGCGTTCAGGTACTGATGGAAGTAGAGCCGCTCGATGGCCTCGGGGGCGCGGTTCGTGTAGCGGAGCCGCGCCCGGCCGGTGAGCACGTGGGTGGCCTCGTCGAGGCTCGCCTCCATCCGGTACTCCACCTCCTGCTGGAACGGATGGTAGCGGTCCTGGCCTTCGAGGGGCGCGGGCGCCAGCAGCGCGGCCAGCACCGCGGCCAGCGCCAGCACCGCGGCCAGCGCCAGCACCGCGGCCAGCGCCGGCAC
>JBKGZE010000441.1:0-2719 GCA_046545735.1 Gemmatimonadota bacterium
CTCCGGCGGGAGTCGGGGGATCAGGAACGAGCCGGAGACAGGCGAGCGGGCGAGTAACTGTCAGTTACCGTGTCGTTTCCGGGGCTTCCGGGCCCGGGCAACATTCCAGCGTTCGCGGCGCGCACTCTGGTGCGGTCGTATCCGGCGGTTTCCGGGGCGCCGGATCCTGCCGATCCCTGCGCGCTACTCGAGCCGGAGCGCCTCGATGGGCTCGAGGCGTGCCGCGCGGCGGGCGGGGATCCAGACGGCGGCGAGGGCCACGGCCAGGAGGAGGACGGGCACGGTGGCGAACGTGAGGGTGTCGAGGGGCTCGACGTCGTAGAGCAGGTTTTCGAGGACGGTGGTGGTGCCGGAGGCCACGAGCAGTCCGAGCGCGATCCCGACGGCGACGGGGGCGAGTCCCTGGGCGATGACGAGTCGCAGGATGCGGCCGTGGGCGGCGCCGAGGGCGGCCCGTATGCCCATCTCGTGGCGTCGTGTGGCGACGGTGTAGGAGACGACGCCGAAGACGCCGACGGCGGCGAGGACGAGGGCGACGCCGCCGAAGAGTGCGAGGAGCAGGGCGAGGCCGCGGGTGGTGGCCGTTTCGGTGGCCACGATCTCGTCCATGGTCCGGACGGCGAAGACCGCCTGGCCGGGGTCGGCGGCGGCCACGGCATCGCGCAGCGTGCCGGCCCTGGCCGCGGGGTCGGCGGCCCTCACGACGAAGGTGATGGCACCGAGTCCGGACTGGTCCTGGGTCCAGGGGAGGTAGAACTCGGCCCGGGGCTCGGCGCGCAGCCCGGTGTGGCGGGTGCTCCCCACCACGCCCACCACGGTGCGCCATGCGGCGGAGTCGCGGCTCTCGCCGCTCAGGGCGAGGCGCTTGCCCACGGCGGGTTCGTCCGGCCAGAACCGGCGGGCCAGCGCGTCGCTCACGATCACGGCGGGCATGGCGCCGTGGCGGTCGGTGGCGTCGAAGGCGCGGCCGTCGACTACGGGGATGCCGAGCGCCGCGAAGTAGCCGGGGGTCGCCAGGTTGATCGCCACCTGGTTGTCGAAGCCGGTGGCGTGTCGCGAGTCTTCCACACCGATGCTCACGGTGTTGTTCTCACCCGCCACCGGGAGCGTGAACACGGCCCCCGCCGCCTCGACGCCAGGCTCGGCCCGGAGTCGCTCCAGGACGCGGTCGTTGAAGGCGGTCACCTGGTCGGTCCGCTCGTAGTCGGAGGTGAGGAGGACGGAACCCGTGAGCGCCGATCCCGCGTCGAACCCTGGGTCTACCGCGCGGAGCGCCCCCGCCGTCCGGAGCATGAGCCCGGCGGCGGTCAGGACCATGAGCACCAGCGCCACCTGCGCAGCGACCAGCGCCCGCTGCGTGCGACGGCCGGCCGTGCCCACCGTGCGGCCTCGCCCGCTCGCCCGCAGCGCCGCGGCCGGTCCGGTCCGGAGCGCGTTCAGGGCGGGCAGCAGGCCGAACAGGAGCCCGGCCAGGAGCGCGACCACGAGGGTCGCCGCCATGACCGCCGGGTCGAGGGCGAGCCCGTCGGACCGGGCGACCCCGGGCGGCGCGACCTGCCGGAGCACCCCGATCCCCGCGTGGGCGACCAGCAGACCGAGGACCCCACCGGCCGCGCCGAGCAGCAGGCTCTCCAGCAGAAACAGCCGGACGACGCGTGCGCGCCCCGCGCCCAGCGCGGCCCGTACGGCCACCTCCTGGCGTCGGCCGGTCGAGCGCGCCAGGAGCAGGTTCGAGATGTTGATGCTCGCGATCAGCAGCAGCAGCACCACCGCGCCCAGGAGCGTGTAGAGCATCAGGCGCAGGTCGGAGCCGTACTCGACGTCGGGGAGGGTGGCCGAGACCGCCGTCCACTCGTGCGATTGCGGGTGGTCTTCCAGGATCCGAGCGGAGACCACCTCGAGCTGGGCGTTCAGCTGCCGCACGTCCACGTCCGGCGCGAGCCGGCCCACGGCGCTGAGCCCCCCCCGGGCACGGTGCCAGGTGGACGCGTCCTCATGGAGGGGCACCCAGAGCTCGCCCGACTCGAGCGGGAAGGTGAAGCCCTCGGGCATGACGCCCGCCACGGTGTACGGCTCACCGTCCAGCGAGACGGTCCGGCCGACCACGTCGCCGCCCCCCATCCGGTTCAGCCAGAGCCGGTGCGACAGCACCACGACCCGGTCCCCTCCCGGCCTCGCCTCCTCGGGACCGAACACCCGCCCCAGCGCCGGCTCCACCCCCAGGACACCGAACAGCGACCCCGTCGCCGTCACCGCACCCACCCGTTCCGGACGCCCGTCCGCCAGCATCGTGTAGCTGCGAACTTCGTACGCCGCCAGCCCTTCGAGCCCCGTTGCCCCGGCCAGGTCCGCGTAGTTCGGGTACGACATGGAGTACCGGCCCTCGCCGAACTGGGGATAGCTGGCCCAGATCCGCACCAGCTCCTGCGAGCCCGCGTAGGGGAGCGGATCCAGGAGAAGCCGCTTGACCACCCCGAACATGGCCCCGTTCGCGCCGACCGCCAGCGCCAGCGAGAGAAGCGCCGGGAGCGCCACCATCGGGTTCGTCGCCAGCCGCCGTGCCGCCTGTCGAAGGTCCTGCCAGCCGAGCTTCATCACCGTTCCGTCCTCGTCCAGTTCCGCCGCTCCACGCCCGCCGCTCCACGCCCGCCGCTCCGTACTCGCCGCGCCCTGACCCGCGCGGCGACCGGCGCCGCCTTGTGGGGCACGGCTCGTGCCC
>JBKGZE010000442.1:0-2704 GCA_046545735.1 Gemmatimonadota bacterium
GCCCGGGCCTCCTCCGGGGCGCACGTGTCGGCCAGGTACGTGGCCACCGCCTCGCCCACGACGCGCCCGACCACCGGCGCCGGGGTGTAGAAGCTCCCGGTCGCCTCCCGCTGACCCGGCGCCATGAGCCCCTCGAAGACCCGGCCGAGCACCTCCGGGTCGACGCCGTGGCCGGCGTCCGCCGCCTCACGGTCGGTGAACCGGTAGCGCTCCAGCAGCTGGTCGAAGCAGGCGCCGACCTCCACGTCCGGGAGGTCGAGCCCCGGGTAACGGCGCTCGAGACCGTGCCGGTCGAACAGCCCACCGTTGAGGTACGGGAGCGCGCCCAGCGCGCGGGCGGCGGGGTCCCGGTCCTCCGGCCGTCGGTTCAGCGCACCGAAGAAGAGGGGCACCAGGCGCGACCGGTAGAAGCTCGTTTCCGGCTCCCGCTCCGCCTCCCAGCGCCCGAACAGCGACGGCAGGTACCGCTCGTCGCCGGCGAGCACTCTTCTCCGCTGCAGGAAGTAGAGGAACGTGAGACGACTCAGGAGCAACAGCGCCAGCTGCGCCCGCTCGCGCTCCGCGTCCGCCGGTACACCCAGCCACGACTCCGCCAGCGCCGCGCGCCGGAGCCGGAAGTCGTGGAAGAAGCGGCGCGTCACCCGCGACCGGTCGAGCGCCCGCGCGTGCCGCAGCCCCAGCTCCAGGCCCCGCTCGCCGTTCCGCGGCGCCATCTCCTCGAGCGCCGCCACGTCCGACGGCCGGACCCGCCCGGGCTCCAGCGTCAGGTGGTGCAGGGCGTCGTCCAGCCCGAACGCCGCCAGCGTCACCCGGCGGTACTCCGGCGCGGCGAACAGGAACAGGTGCAGGCGCGCCGGGTTGCGGGCCCGGATCCGGCGGGCCAGCCACGCGGCCCGGTCCGGACCCGCGCCCGGGCCCGTCTCCAGCAGGAGCGCGTCCAGCGAGCCCGCTCGCCCCGCCACGACCACGGCCCGGACGTCGGACGCGTCCGGCAGGCCATAGGCCGACCATGCGGCCCGGGGCACGGGCTCGAAGAGCGGGTCCAGCCCGAGCGCGGCGACGAGCGCCCGGAGCCCGGCCCGACCCGTCGTCGCCTGGATGATGTCGTGGAAATCGGTGGCATCGCTCACGCCCGCGAATACCACCCCGGCAACGGGGCAGGAGAATGGCTGGACGGGACGACCTGGCGAGCGGATTCGCTTGACACCGCACCCGGCGCCCGCGTAAAACCATACAAGCATCCAGACAACGCGGGATTTCGGGGGTCGCATGACCGGGCTACAGCGGGTGGCACAGCTGGCCGGGTGGGTATTCGTGGTCATCGCCATCTGGGGGGCGCTCCTGACCGGTACCTCCATGGAGCCGGACCCGGGAAGGGCGCCGCTGCTCTGGGGGCTGTTCCCCGTCAACTTCCTCCACAACCTGGTCCACATGCTGCTCGGGGTCTGGGGGATCGCGGCGTCCCGCTCCGCCGGCGGGGCGCGGACGTACGTCCTCGGGGCCGGTATCATCTACCTGGTCCTCGCGGTCCTCGGAGTGGTCGCGCCCAGCGGGTTCGGCCTGGTCCCCCTGGGCGGACACGGGATCTGGCTCCACGCCCTGTTCGGCGTCGGCCTCCTGGTGGCGAGCGCCACCCGCCGGCTCCGGTGATGGCGCGCGCCCTCCTCCTCAAGCTCTCCCGCTCACAGACCCTCGAGCGGTGGGTCAGGCGCCGTACCTTCGCCCGCAAGGCCGTGGCCCGGTTCATCCCGGGCGAGGAGCTGGACGACGCCCTCCGCTCCGCCGCGAAGCTGGGGCGGCGCGGGCTCGGCGTGGTCTTGACCGAGCTCGGCGAGCACG
The DNA here is from genome assembly GCA_046545735.1 of Gemmatimonadota bacterium. Lineage (GTDB taxonomy): Bacteria > Gemmatimonadota > Gemmatimonadetes > Longimicrobiales > RSA9 > JAWVYT01. The sequence goes on from JBKGZE010000442.1 coordinate 1,840, forward strand.
TGACCACGGCCGACGACGCGGCGGCGGTGGCGCAGCACTACGGCCATACCCTCGACCGGATCGCCGCGCTGGGGCTCGACGCCGAGATCTCGGTGAAGCCGACGCACCTGGGCCTCGACCTGGGCCCGGACGTCGCCCGGGAGAACCTCGAGCGGGTGGTGCAGAAGGCCGACGAGCTGGACGTCATGGTCTGGGTCGACATGGAGGAGAGCGCGAAGGTGGACGCGACGCTGGATCTGGTGCGGTCCGTCCGGCGGACGTCCGACCGCGTCGGCGTCTGCCTCCAGGCGTACCTCCACCGCACGCCCGACGACCTGCGGACGCTCATGGACCCGCCCACGCGCGTCCGACTGGTGAAGGGCGCCTACCGTGAGGCGCCGGACGCGGCCATCCAGAAGAAGAAGGACGTGGACCAGCGCTTCCACGAGCTGGCCGCCCGGATGCTCAAGGACCGCGACTACGTGGCCGCGGCCGTGCCCGTCTTCGGCACCCACGACGACCGGCTGGTCGAGCGCGTCCGGGAATCCGCCCGCCAGTACGGCCTCGCCCCCGGCCAGCTCGAGTTCCACATGCTCTACGGGATCCGGGTCGAGCTCCAGGAATGGCTCGCCGCCGTGGGCGCCTCCGTCCGCGTGCTCATCTCCTACGGTGAGCACTGGTACCCGTGGTACATGCGCCGGCTCGCCGAGCGACCCGCCAACCTCTGGTTCGCGGCGCGGCAGATCTTCCGCTAGCTCCACCCCGGCCGGGGGCCCTCTTTTCCGGGGCCGCCTCCCTCGAACCCCCGCGCCAGCGGGGTGCTGGCGCGCGCCAGCGCCGCCAGCATCGAACCCCCGCCCCAGCGGGGTGCTGGCGCGCACCAGCG
>JBKGZE010000443.1:0-2702 GCA_046545735.1 Gemmatimonadota bacterium
GGGACCGTGGCGCTGGGCAACCTGCCGGTGCGTCTGGTGCCGTTCGACCGGGACGCGGTCTTCGACTCACTGGCCCAGGCCTTCCCGGAGCCCGAGCCTCAGATCCCGGACTCGATCCTGGCGCTGCAGGACCGGGTGATCGAGAACCAGCGGGAATGGCAGCAGGCCAACAACCGGTGGCTCGAGCTGCGGGACCGCCTGCAGGCGCTGGCGGATACGCTGAGCACCATGGACCAGGGCTCGGGCGAGTACTTTGCGCTCTTCCAGGAGTTCGGTGAAATTGAGGAACAGGTGAACGGGCTGGAGTCGCGGGCAGACGAGGCGTTCGAGGAGTTCGAGACGCTCCAGCGGCGGCTCACGCGGCAGGCGCGGGAGATCGAGCTCGAGCGCCGCAACTGGGCGGACGAAGCGTTCGCGAACGTGGACTCGGTCTTCGTCGCTCGCCAGGAGGAGCTGGACCTGGAGGTCCGCTACGACACCACCAACGCCGCCGGCGTGGTCCGGTTCACCGACGTGCCGGAAGGCCAGTGGTGGGTGACCGCCCGCTACGATCGGCCGTTCGACGAGCTGTACTGGAACGTGCCGGTCGACGTCGCGGGCGGCGACGAGCCCACCGCGGTCCGGCTGACGGAGGAGAACGCCGAGGTGCGGCAGAAACTGTGAGGCGGAGTGCCTGAACAGACGCGCTCGATGGCCGAGGCGACGCTCACGCTGGAGATGGACGGCGAGGGCGTCGCCTCCCTCGTTTTCGACGATCCGGAGAAGAAGGTCAACATCCTGACCACCGCGGTCATGGAGCGGCTGGACGCGCTCCTGGCCGAGCTCGAGGGGTCGGCCGCGGAGGGCCGCGTACGGGCGCTGGTGGTGCGGAGCGGCAAGGACGGCAGCTTCATCGCCGGCGCGGACGTGACCGAGATCGCCGGCATCACGGACCCGGAGGAAGGCCGCCGCAAGACCGCGCAGGGCCAGGCGGTGTTCGAGCGCCTGCACCGGCTGCCGGTCCCCACGGTAGCGGCCGTGGACGGCACCTGCCTCGGCGGCGGCACCGAGCTGATCCTGGCCTGCGACGTCCGGATCGGGAGCGACCGGCCGGAGACCCGGATCGGACTCCCCGAGGTCAAGCTCGGGATCCTCCCCGGCTTCGGCGGGACCACCCGGCTCCCGCGCCTCATCGGCCTGATCGCCGCGTCCGACATCATCCTGGCCGGCAAGGCGGTGGACGGGCGGAAGGCGCACCGGATCGGGTTGATCCACGAGCGGATGCACCCGGGTGTGCTGGAGGAGCGGGCGCGGCAGATCGCGCGGGAGCTGGCCGACGGCGAGGCGCCGCCCGCCCGCGCGCGGCCGGGTCTGCTGCCCCGGCTCATGGAAGCCACGCCCCCGGGCCGCAGCGTCATCCTGAAGCAGGCCCGCAAGCAGGTGATGAAGCAGACGAAAGGGCATTACCCCGCCCCGCTGAAGGCCATCGACGTGATGAAGCGGTCGGCGGGGAAGCCGCTGGAGACGGCCCTCTCCATCGAGGCCGCCGCGCTGGGTGAGCTGATCGTAACGCCCGAGTCCAAGAGTCTGATCCACGTCTACCACCTGATGGAAGCGGCCAAGAAGGCCGGTCCGGACACGCCGGGACGGCCGGTCCGCCGGGTGGCGGTGCTGGGGGCCGGCATCATGGGGGGCGGGATCGCCCAGCTCCTGGCGTACAAGGGGATCGCGGTCCGGCTCAAGGACATCGCCCCCGACGCGCTCTCCACCGGGCTCCGCCACGCCCGCTCCATGTTCGACAAGCTGGTGAGGCGCCGGAAGCTGAAGCCCCGGGAGGCGGCCGACGCCATGACCGCCATCGCGCCATCGCTCGATTACGCGGGCTTCGGCACCGTCGACCTGGTCATCGAGGCGGTGGTGGAACGGATGGAGGTGAAGAAGAGCGTGTTGCGGGAGACGGAGGCGGCGGCGCGCGACGACGCGGTCCTCACCACCAACACCTCGTCGCTCTCCATCAGCGAGATGGCCGCCGCGCTGGACCGGCCGGAGAACTTCGCGGGGATGCACTTCTTCAACCCGGTCCACCGGATGCCGCTGGTGGAGATCATCCGCGGCCGAGCGTCCTCGGACGAGGCGATCGCGACCGTCGTCGGACTGGTCCGCACGCTGGGCAAGACCCCGGTCATCGTGAACGACGGCCCCGGGTTCCTGGTGAACAGGGTCCTCACACCCTACCTCAACGAGGCCGGATTCCTGCTGGCCGACGGAGCGACCATCGCGGAGGTGGACGGCGCGCTCCTCGACTTCGGCATGCCCATGGGCCCGCTCCGGCTGCTGGACGAAGTGGGGCTCGATATCGCCCGGCACGCCGGCGCGACGATGCACGATGCCTTCGGCGAGCGGATGGCGCCGTGCCCGGCGCTGGTCGCCCTCGAGGACACCGACCGGCTCGGCAGGAAGAACGGCAGGGGATTCTACGTCTACGAGGATGGAAAGCAGAAGCACCCGGATCCGTCCGTGTACGACGACCTGGCCGCCGTGCTCGGCAGCGAGCGCCACGCCCTGCCCCCGCGCGAGATCGTGGACCGGTGCGTGCTGCCCATGATCAACGAGGCGGCCCGGACCCTGGAGGAGGGAATCGCGCGCTCGCCCGGCGACGTCGACCTGGCCATGGTGACCGGCACCGGGTTCCCGCCCTTCCGCGGCGGCCTCCTGCGCCACGC
>JBKGZE010000444.1:0-2695 GCA_046545735.1 Gemmatimonadota bacterium
GCCCAGCGGGGCGGATCCACCCGTCGCGTCTCGGCGTCGGGGCCCGGGGCCGAGCGGTCCGCCTGGCCCCCGTGGCCCGGGCCCGGCCCGGGTCCTGTCATTGTCCCCTCATGGCATGCTCTCCGGATGCGCGTGTCCCGTTATGCAATGGAACGTCCGTCCCGGCCGGGTTATCGTAGAGCGGGAGGAGGCGGAATGACAGAACCAAAGCTCGATGCGGACCGGCGCCTCACGCTGGAGGAATACCGCGCGCTCCTATCGGACGACGGCTGGAAGCAGGAGCTGGCTGCCGGCCGGCTGCTGCGGGAGCCGCGGCCGGGCGCGTCCCACGGCGCGGCAGTGGCACTCCTCTCCCACCACCTGGTCGCGTACGCCCGCGAGCACGGGGGCAGAGTCCTCTCGGAGACGGGATTCCTGCTCGAGGAGGACCCGCCCACCGTACGCGCCCCCGACGTCTCCTACCTGCGTGAGGACCCCGAGCCGTACGGCGCCGGCGCCGACCTCGTATTCCCCCGCGGCGCGCCGGACCTGGCCGTGGAGGTGGTCTCACCGGCCAACAGCGCCGCCGATATCCAGCGCAGGGTACTCGAGTACTTCGGGGCGGGCGCCCACGAGGTGTGGGTGCTGTACCCGGAGACCCGGACCATCATCGCGCATCGGTCCTCGTCCGAGGCGCGACTCCTCCGTCCGGACGACGACCTCACGAGCGACCTGCTATCTCGCCTCCGGCTCCCCGTCCGCGAGCTCTTCCGCTGACGCGCCGGACCGCTCCGGCCGTCTCCGCCCTGGAACGGTCCCGCCCCGACCCGGGTCCCGGCTCTCGGATCCCGGCTCCTACACCGCCCGCTTCAGTACCAGCCGCCGGAAGTACCAGATCAGGGCGACGAACAGCGCCAGTGCGAGCCACGGCGCGCCCGCGCCGGCCCACTCGTAGCCGAGCGACCACGGCTCCTGGCCGCGCGAGACGGCGTACCCGGCGGCGCCGGCGATCACCACGCCGATCAGCCCTTCGCCGCCCACGAGGCCGGACCCGAAGAGGATCCCGCGGTCGCGCCGCGCGCGGCGCTCCTCCTCGTCGCCCTTCGCCTGCCGGAGCATGAGCAGGCGGAGCAGCCCGCCGAGGAAGACCGGGAACATGGTGGAGACGGGGAGATAGACGCCGACGGCGAACGGGAGCGACGGGATCCGGGCCAGCTCGGCCGCGATGGCGATCACGGCCCCGATGCCCACCATCGTCCAGGGCAGGTTCTGGGCGAGCACGCCGTCGATGACCAGCTGCATGAGCGTGGCCTGCGGCGCCGGCAGCTCCTCGCCCCCGAACCCGTACGCGTTCCCCAGCAGCAGCACGGTGATGGCGACGAACGCGGCCGACGTGAGCACGCCCACCAGCTCCCCCGTCTGCTGGCGCCTGGGCGTGGCGCCCAGCAGCATCCCCGTCTTCAGGTCCTGCGAGGTGTCGCCGGCGATGGATGCCGCGATGGCGACGACCGCGCCGACCGTGATCGCGGCGATCTTCCCGGCGTCGTCGGTCCAGCCCAGGAGCAGGAAGACCGAGGAGGTGCCCAGCAGGGTGGCGATGGTCATCCCGCTGGTCGGGTTCGACGTGACGCCCACGAGCCCTACGATACGGGAGCTGACCGTGACGAAGAAGAACGCGAACAGCACCACCATGAACGCGGCGATCCCGCGGCCCCAGGTCAGCTCGATGGAGCTGAACGCCTGCGGCACCACCGTCAGCACGAGGAAGATGATGGCGGCGCCGACGGCCACCACCTTGAGCGAGAGGTCGTCCTCCGTACGGAGCACCTTCATTGCCTCCGTGGCCGCGATCCGGTCGCGGATCTGGGCCGCGCCGATCTTGAAGCTCTCGATCATGGTCGGGATGCTCCGGATCAGCGTGATCAGCCCGCCCGTGGCCACCGCGCCCGCACCGATATAGCGGACGTAGCGGCTCCAGATCTGGCTCGGGCTCATCTCGGCGATGGTCAGCGCCGTCTCGGGATAGAGCGGCTCCATCCGGCCGGCGCCCCACCAGTCGATGATCGGGATGATCACCAGCCAGGAGAGGAGCCCGCCGCCCACCATGATCGTGGCGATCTTCGGGCCCAGGATGTAGCCGACGCCGAAGAGCGCGGGGCTCACGTCGCTCCCCAGCTGCCCCTTCCTAAGGAACGGGATGTGGACCTCCAGGCTGTCGGGCACCGCCCGGGCCCAGCCGGTGATCCCCTTCATGAGCGCGCCCACGCCCAGCCCCAGGAACACGTTGTGCGCCCGCGAGCCGCCGCTCTCCGCCGCCTTCAGCACCTCCGCGCACGCCGTCCCTTCCGGGTACGGCAGGTTGTCGTGCTCCCGCACGATCAGGAACGGCCGGAGCGGGATCATGAACAGGATCCCCAGGAACCCGCCGCTCATGGCCAGGATCGTGATCTGGACCAGGTTCGTGTCGAAGCCCCAGAGGAAGAGCGCCGGGAGCGTGAAGATCACGCCGCTGGCCACCGAGCTCGAAGCCGATCCCACCGTCTGCGACAGGTTCGCCTCCAGGATCGAGCTCCGGATCCCGCCCGCCCGGAGCGCCCGGAACAGCGCCACGGTCATCACCGCCACCGGGATGGACGTGGAGATGGTCAGACCGGCTCGCAGCCCGAGGTAGGCGTTGGCCGCGTGGAACGTCCGGAAGGCGGCACGGTCGGTCCGA
>JBKGZE010000445.1:0-2693 GCA_046545735.1 Gemmatimonadota bacterium
GTTGTACGAGGCTCTGGAGTCGGCGTTCCGGATCCGGCGGGTGTACGGGGCGGCGGTGTACGACGCGGAGGGTGAGATCGTGGCGCGAGTGGGGGCGTACGGGGAGGAGTCACCGACGGCGGAGGATGTGGGTCGGTTGGCGGAGGAGGGCCGGGTCGGGGAGTACGGGCGTGTTGGGGAGCGGCGGGTGTACTCGTACTTCGTCCCGCTGACGAGTCCGGGTGGGCGGATCGAGGGTCTCCTTCAGGTGACGCGGCGGCGGAGCGACATCGAGGACACGCTGCGTGAGGTGCGGTTGCAGCTCGGTGTGGGATTCGGGGTCGTGTGGCTGCTGACGGCGGCGCTGGTGCTGTTCGCGTACCATCGATTCGCGGGTCGACATTTCCAGCGGCTGTCGAGCGCGATGGCGGGAGTGGAGCGGGGGTCGCGGGATGCGCGTGTCGCGGAAGGGGGTCCGAAGGAGTTGGCACGGATTGCGGGGTCGTTCAACCGGATGGTGGCGGGGGTACAGGCGGCGGAAGCGGAGCTGGTGGAGCGGCGGCGGCGAGAGGCGGCGCTGGAGGCGCGGGTGCGGCAGAGCGAGAAGCTGGCGGCGATCGGGCGACTGGCGGGGGGGGTGGCGCACGAGCTGGGCACTCCTCTGGCGGTGGTGGACGGGATCGCGCAGCGGCTCGTTCGGTCGGGGCGATCGGAGTCGGAGGCTCGGGCAATCCGTGAGGCGGTGGAGCGCATGAGCGGGATCGTTCGCGAGCTGCTGGCGTTCGGGGCGGTGGAGACCGGTGAGAGGCAGGAGGTGTCTGTCCGCGGGTTGCTGGTGGGTGCGGTGGGCGGGGTCCATGGTGAGGCGGAGAAGCGGGGTGTGGAGCTCGAGACGGAGGAGCCGCGGCCGGACGTCCGGGTGCGGGGGGATCGCATGCGTCTCCAGACGGCGCTGATGCACCTGGTCCGGAACGCGGTTCAGGCGGCCGGTGCGGGTGGACGGGTGCGGGTGTCGGCGGTGGAGGCCGCGGAGGGGGTCGGGGTCGCGGTGGAGGATTCGGGGCCGGGGGTGGCCGAGAAAGCCCGGACCCATCTGTTCGAGCCGTTCTTCACGACGAAGCCCGCGGGCGAGGGTGCGGGGCTGGGGCTGGCGGTGGTGCACTCGGTGGCCGAGGAGCACGGCGGCTTCGTCGAGGTCGGCCGTTCGCCGCTCGGCGGGGCTCGTTTCACCCTGGTATTGCCGAGGGGGGATCGGGATGACTGAGCAGGCGGAACGTGTCCTGGTGGTGGAGGACGACGAGGCGCTCCGATCGCTTCTCGTGGAAGAGGTGGGGGACCGTGGGTTGACGGTGCGGGGCACGGGATCGGCCGAGTCGGCACGGGACATACTCGAGGACTGGCCGGCCGACGTGGTGGTGACGGACATCCGGCTGCCGGGCGCCAGCGGGCGGGACCTCCTGCGCTGGGGCGCCGCCCTCCCGGAGGGACCGGACTTCCTCCTGATCACGGCGTTCGGGTCCGTGCGGGAGGCCGTGGAGTGCCTGCGGGCGGGGGCCAGCGACTTCCTGACGAAACCGCTGGATCTGGATCACCTGGCGGCGGCCCTCGAGCGGACCCTCGAGGTGCGACGCCTGCGGCACCGCGTCCGCGAGTTCACGGAGCTGCTGGACGACGGGGAGTTCCACGGAATGATCGGGCGGAGCGAGTCGATGCGGCAGCTGTACGACCGGATCATGCGGATCGCTCCCGCCGAGGGCCCGGTTCTCATCGTGGGGGAGAGCGGGGCGGGGAAGGAGCTGGTCGCCCGGGCCATCCATGAAGAGAGCGCGCGGAGCCGGGCCCGGTTCGTGGCGGTCAACTGCGCCGGCATCCCGCAGGACCTCATGGAGAGCGAGTTCTTCGGCCACGTGGAGGGCGCGTTCACGGGCGCGCGCCGCGCGCGCAAGGGGCTGTTCGAGGAAGCCAGCGGGGGAACCCTCATGCTCGACGAGATCGGCGAGATGCCCGCCGCCATGCAGTCGAAGCTGCTGCGGGTGCTCGAGGAGGGGCAGGTCCGCCCGGTGGGCGGCAACCGCGAGCGGGAGGTGGACGTGCGCATCATCGCGGCCACCAACCGGGATCTGCGCGAGGACGTCTCGTCCGGGAAGTTCCGCGAGGACCTCTATTTCCGGCTCGAGACCTTCACCCTCCGCGTGCCGCCGCTTCGCGAGCGCGGCGATGACCTCGACCTCCTGCTCGCCCACTTCCTCTCGGTCTTCTCGGCACGCGCCGGTAAACGCGTCCGCGGCTTCACCGCCCCCGCCATGCGACGGCTCCACCGCTATCCTTTCCCCGGCAACGTCCGGGAGCTCAGGAACGTGGTCGAGCGGGTGGTGACGTTCGCGACCGACGACCTGATCGGCGAAGAGGACCTCCCCGAGCGTGTCCGTGAGCACGTAGCCCGGTCCACGCCGGGGCCCGATGTGCCCGAGCCGCTGCTGCGCCAGGACGACGACGTGCTGCCGACCCTGAAGGAAGTGGAGCAGCGCTATATCCGGTACGTCCTCGAACGCGTCGATGGCAACAAGCGCCGAGCGGCCGCGTTGCTGGGCATCGCGCGTCGCACCCTCTACCGCCGCCTGGACGACGAGGCGAACCAGGAGGGGCCCGGCACGGGAGCGGACTGAGTCCCGACTACCTGCGGCCCCGTACCTTCTGGTCTGTCTCTTATACAA
>JBKGZE010000446.1:0-2690 GCA_046545735.1 Gemmatimonadota bacterium
CCGTCAACCCTCAGGGTCGCTCAGCGGATCCTGCGGGTGAAGACGACGCCGAGCGCGACCCCTGCGACGTCCCACGCCAGATCCTTGAGGCTGAACCGGCCTCCGCGTCGCTGGTCGAGCAGCTCCTTCGCCAACCCCAGTCCCAGGGCGGCGGCCGCGGCGGTCGCGAGGGCGGTGTCCCGGTCGGCGCCGAAGCGGGCGGCGCCGTACGCCATGGTCGTGGCCGCGAAGGACATGGTGAAGTGCTGGAGCTTGTCCTCGGCGAGCCAGCGGTCGGGAGGCGGCGCGAGCGGGCGCGCGCCGTCGTCGGCCAGCCGTAGCCCGGCGTCGGGCACGAGCGGCGCCACCATGGGACCGGTGCCGGTCAGGGCGAGGCCCAGGGCCAGGCACCAGAGCGTCATGTTGGGCGAGCCGCGTCGAGGGCCATGTCCAAGGCGGCCGCTGCGTGGTCCGCGCGGGGCAACTCGAGCGCGGCCGTGAGGCCGGGTCGGAGGAGGACGACGGGGACGCCGCATTTCCGGGCCATGGCGACTTCGGAGAGTGTGCCCCACTCGCCGCCGATGGCGATCACGACGTCCGCCGACCGGGCCACCAGCACGTTGCGGCCCTCGCCCATACCGGTGGGGAGCGGGATACGGATGTAGGGGTTCGCGTCGCGGGCGTCGGCGCCGCGCAGGATCCCCACCGTGATCCCGCCCGCCCGTTCGGCGCCACGGGCGGCGCCCTCCATGACGCCGCCCAGCCCGCCGCAGATGAGGATCGCGCCGCCTTCCGCGATCCGTCGCCCCACCTCTTCGGCCAGCCCCATGAGCTCCTGCCCGCAGATGCCCGCGCCGGCGACGGCGATCCGGATGGGCCGCGGCTCAGCCATGATGCCCCGCCCAATGGAGGGTGGTGTCCACCGCTCGCCGCCACCCGGTCAGCAGGCGTTCCCGCTCGGCCGCGTCCATGTCCGGCTGGAAGTGGTCAGGTTCGGGACGCGAGCCCAGGAACGCGCCCGCGTCGGCCCACACACCGGTGGCGAGCCCGGCGAGGCCGGCGGCCCCGAGGGCGGTGGTCTCCAGGTTCTGCGGCCGACGGACGGGGAGCCCGAGGATGTCGGACTGGAACTGCATCATCCACGGATTCTCCGCCGCGCCGCCGTCGACCGCGAGCTCGCGCGCCTGTACGCCGGAGTCCTTCTCCATGGCGACGAGCACGTCGTGGGTGGAGTAGGCCATGGCCTCGAGCGCGGCCCTGGCCAGGTGGCGGACATCGGTGCCCCTGGTGAGCCCGACGAGGGTGCCCCGTGCCTCCGGTGCCCAGTGGGGCGCGCCGAGCCCGACGAACGCCGGCACGAGGTAGACGCCCTCGTTGGACGGCAGCGCCGCGGCCAGGTCGGCCGTCTCGGCGGCCGTCTCCAGCAGTCCGAGTCCGTCGCGCAGCCACTGGACGCTGGCGCCGGCGACGAAGATGGCGCCCTCCAGCGCGTACGCCGGCTGCCCCGCCGCGTCGCATGAGACGGTGGTCAGGAGCCCCCGCTCCGATGCGATCCGGTCCTGCCCCGTGTGGAGCAGGAGGAAGGCGCCCGTGCCGTACGTGTTCTTCGCCAGACCCGGCGACCAGCAGCCCTGCCCGAAGAGGGCGGCCTGCTGGTCGCCCGCCACGCCGGCCACGGGCAGGCTCCCATCGAAGAACGACGGCTCGCTCTCGCCGAAGACACCGCTCGAGGGCCGCACGTCCGGGAGGATGGCGCGGGGCACGCGCAGCAGCCGGAGGAGGTCGTCGTCCCATTCGCCCCGGTCGATGTCGTACAGCATGGTGCGCGACGCGTTGGTCGGATCCGTGGCGTGCACCCGCCCGCCCGTGAGACGCCAGATCAGCCAGCTGTCGACGGTCCCCGCCGCCAGCTCGCCCGCCTCCGCACGCTGCCGGGCCCCGTCCACGTGGTCCAGGATCCACTCCAGCTTGGTGCCCGAGAAGTACGGGTCGATGACCAGGCCGGTGCGCTCGCGAACCAGCTCCAGCGCGCCGTCCGCCTCCAGCTCCCGGCACCGCCCGGCCGTCCGGCGGTCCTGCCATACGATCGCCCGATGGATCGGCTCCCCCGTCGCCCGGTCCCAGACGACGACCGTCTCCCGCTGGTTCGTGATCCCGATCCCGGCGACCGGCTCCGAGGCGCCGCTGGCCGTCCCCTTCCCCACGTGCGCCCCCGCTGCCGCCATCGCCTCCTGCGCGAGAAGCGGGACCGCCTGCCCGCCGCAGTGGTCGCTCGCTGTGATCCACTCGAGATCCGACAGACCGAGCGTGTCGGCGACCATGAGCGGGAGCCGATACGGCGTCTCGATCGACGGGCGGGCCAAACCCAGGCCGTCGACGTCCGGGAGCGTCAGCCCGGTTCCCTCGAGCGTCCGTTTGGCGGCCATCCAGAGGTACTCCTCGAAGTCGTACGCCGGCTGGTCGTTGTCCTCGCTCGGCCGGCTCTTTTCGGTCTCGCCGATCGCGGCGATCGCCGCGTTCTCAAACACCGTCGGACACCTCCATCCCGGCGAGGAGGTACGACAGCGATTTCCCGTGGGTGTCGACCCGAAGCGACGTGGTAACCCCACCGGCCAACACGCCGCGAATCACGAAGTTGAGCGCGTTTGTCGACGGCACCGTATATCGCGTGACGTCGTTCGCGCCCAGATGCTCGAACCGCTCGTGAACGC
>JBKGZE010000447.1:0-2680 GCA_046545735.1 Gemmatimonadota bacterium
GTCTACCGGCGTGTACCGAACATACGCCGAAAACACAGTACGTAGATCCACCGACCGCACGCAAGGGGGATGGCGAGTGGCCACGATGGCCGGAACGGCCGATCGACCCGGCCCGCCGCGGGGGCGGGCCGGGCGATCCCGCGATCTACCGTCCAAGGGTGGGCAGCCGCGCGGGCCGGCCGGCGGCTGGCGCGCTGCCCGGCTCAGCCGCGGACGCGGCCGACCTGCGCCTGGTAGGGCTGGAACACGCCGGGCTGGACCGGAACGTACAGGGCCTCGAAAGGCTCGGATGCCTCCACGTCGGCGAAGAGGTTCACCCCATCGTAGTCGCCCACGATCTTGATGCTCCGGCAGTCGGGGGCCTCGGGCTGGCCGAACCTGGAGAAGGTTCGACCCGCGAAGGTGATCGGCTCGTCGTCGACGAACCAGCGCTCGGTGGCGGCATAGGCACCGACGAAGCCGACGGCGGGGCCGAGCTCGACGAGCGGGACGCGGCGGGGGCCGACGAGCGTGTCCCCGGCGGCGGAGACGCGCACCTCGACGCTCTGGCCTGTGGCGAGGCAGATCATGGTCGGGCGCCCTTCGGGGAGCGGGGGCTCCACCTCGCGGGTGATGGTGATGGTGTCGTACTGGATCACCGTGTCCGGGACGGGCGGCGCGGGCGGGGGCCCGCCTCCACAGGCCGAGAGCACGAGGGCGGCTATGGGCACCAGCATCGGGCTTCTGCTCATCCGGAAGCTCCTTTCACGTCTGGATGGCGGTCACCACGTCGGCGAGCGCTTCCACGGCGGTACGGACTCCGTCGTCGTCCACGTCGAGGTGTGTGACCGCGCGCAACCGCTTCGGAGAGAACATGCTGAGCCGGACGTCACGCTCAGCTAGACCGGTTACAATGGTTGCGGCGTCCAGGTCGTCGCGCAAGAGATCCAGCATGACGATATTCGTCTCCGGCATGAGCGGGCGTATCCCCTCGATCCCGGCGGCGAGCTCGGCCACGAGCCGTGCGCGACGATGGTCGTCGTCCAGGCGGTGCAGGTGGTGGTCGAGGGCGTAGAGCCCCGCGGCGGCCAGGATGCCGGACTGGCGCATGGAGCCGCCCATGCGTCGTCGTACGCGCCACGCCCTCTGAATGACGGCGTCGGCTCCGGCCAGGAGCGACCCCACCGGACAGCCGAGCCCCTTCGACAGCGTGACCATGACGGTGTCCACGGGGGCCGCGTAGTCGTCGAGCTCGACGCCGGCGGCCACGGCGGCGTGCCAGAGGCGAGCGCCGTCCATGTGGACCGGCAGTCCGTGCTCCCGGGCGACGGCGGCGATCCCTTCCAGCGTTGCCAGGGGCATCACCTTGCCCCCCGCGGCGTTGTGCGTGTTCTCCACGCAGACGAGCGACGTGTCGGGCTGGTACGGGTTGGCCTCGGATCGGAGGACGCCCTCCACGAGCTCCGGCGTGAGGATTCCGTCCGGGGTGGGGACCGGCCGGAGCTGGACGCCCGACCAGGCCGCGGCGGCGCCGTCCTCCCAGTCGAGCACGTGCCCCGACGCTTCGATCACGACCTCCGTGCCGGGACGGCTCTGAAGCACGATGGCCGCCTGGTTGGCCATGATGCCGCTGGGGAAGAAGAGGGCTCTCTCCTTCCCCAGCATGGCCGCGACGCGTTCTTCCAGGCGACGCACCGTGGGGTCGTCGCCGAGCTGGTCATCGCCCACCTCCGCGGAAGCGATGGCCTCGCGCATCCCCGGCGTCGGGCGGGTGACCGTGTCGCTGCGGAGGTCGATCACCCGTTCTGTCGGCATTCGGTCTCTACTTGGCGTTCGCGTAGCGTTTGGCGACCTCGTCCCAGTTCACCACGTTCCACCAGGCATCCAGGTAGTCGCCGCGGGCGTTCTGGTACTTGAGATAGTACGCGTGCTCCCAGACGTCCACCCCGAGCAGCGGGATGTCGTGGTTCATGTACGGGCTGTCCTGGTTCGGCGTAGAGTACACCTTCAGCGATCCGTCGCTGAGAACCAGCCAGCCCCAGCCGCTGCCGAACTGGCCCGTGGCCGTCTCCGTCAGCTTGGTCTTGAAGTCCTTGAACGAGCCGAACGCGCTCTTGATGGCGTTGGCCAGCTCCCCAGTCGGCTCCCCGCCGCCGTTCGGCGACATGATCTTCCAGAACATGTCGTGGTTGGCGTAGCCGCCGCCGTTGTTCTGAACCGCCGTGCGGATGCTCTCCGGGAGGCTGTCGATGTTGCGAAGGATGTCCGAGATCGACCGGTCGTGCCAGCCGGAATGGTTCTCGATCGCCGCGTTCAGCTTCTTGGTGTAGCCGGCATGGTGCCGGTCATGGTGGATCTCCATGGTCCGGGCGTCGATGTGCGGCTCGAGGGCATCGAACGCGTACGGCAGGTCGGGGAGTTCAAACGGGTAGGCCATGCGTCGTCCTCCTGGACGTCGGAAGTCACGGGTATCATGTCACGATGCATGAGGTTGGTCAGCCGTGCGTGGTATGCAAGGCGCGTACCCGTCATCCGGTCGAGACCGGCGCCGCTGCGCTCAGCCGAGCTCGAGCCCGCACTGACCGCAGAATCGGCTGCCAGGCGGGTTGGCGGCGCGGCAGCTCTCGCAGACGGTGCCGGCGCGGAGGGCGTCACGGTAGCGGTCCACATCGGCGTCGAGTTCCTCCTCGCTGGCGTAGCG
>JBKGZE010000448.1:0-2670 GCA_046545735.1 Gemmatimonadota bacterium
CTCCAGGTGAAGGCGCCCGGGCAGACCCGAAGCTGAGCCGCACATCCCGGCGCGAGGACCGCGAGCACCGCGGCGAGGACCGCGAGCACCGCGGTGAGGCCCCCGGGCACCGCGGCGAGACCGCGAGCACCGCGGCGAGCCACCCGAGCACCGCGGCGAGGCACCCGAGCACCGCGGCGGCCGGGGGCGACCCCCGCTTCCCGGAAACTCTCCCATCGCGTCGGCAGGTTGGCGCATCCGGCCATTCTCTCCCCGTCGCGCTCTCCACATCTTGGGCGTGCGGGACGAAAGAAAGCGAGCGCTCGTTTTCTTTCACGCCGCCGCTGCGCGGCGAGCACGTGAGACGCATCATGCCCGGTAACCCTTGGCGGAGAGGGTGCGATCATGCCGAAGCGATCACCCGACTGGCTCGCGGAAACCTACGAGCGTCTCCTGGACGCGGCCTGGTGGCTGGCGGAAGACCGCGGGTACAGCGGGTTCACAACCCGGGACGTATGCGAGGCCGCGATGCTCAGCATGGGTGCCCTGTACCAGCATTTCCCGGGCAAGCGCGAGCTGGTGCGGTCCTGCATCGAGGCGCACGCCTCGCAACAGCTGCACCGATATGTGTGGGGGCGGACGGAGGCGGACGCGGATCCGCTCGAGCAACTCGAGGTGGTGCTTCGCGGACACGTCGCGATCTACGGCGGTCAGTGGGGCGCCCAGCACTGCGCACTCGATGTCGCATCGTGGGGCGAGTGGCTTCGGGACCCCGAGGTCGGTGCGCCCGTGGTGGCGGAGGTCGGATTCCTGCTGGGCCTGCTGTACCAGATGATCAGAGAGGGTCAGCGAACCGGTCGGGTCGAACGGCACCTGTTCGCGCCGGCCGCCGCGGAAGCGCTGGCCGGCACCCTTCTGGGGCTCGTCCTCCTGCGGCGTTTCGGATGGCGGTACTCGCCGCGCCGGATGGGAGATGCGGTCGCCCTGCTCGTGCGCGGGCTCGAGGCGCGCGGCACGGGGCGCGGGCTCGAGGCGGGCGGGGCTGTGGGCGGTGGAGGGCGCGGAGATCGTTCCGGCCGGTAGTCGCCGGCTCGCTCGTGACGGGCGAAGCTCGGGGCCGGCTCATTCCTGCCACACCGCCGCTCTCCGGATCGCTTCCACCTGGGCGGTCTTCCTCTGAGCGGCGACGAGGGTCAGCCGCTCGTCGCGGAAGCCCCACTCGTCCACGTCGATGGCGAACGAGTAGCGGGAGAGCAGGGTCCCGCGGGTCAGCGGCGCCACGCCAGCGGACTGCTCCGGGGTCGGGCCCGCGTCCCGGGCGTTCTCGGCGTCCCGGGCGTTCTCGGCGTCCTGGGCGTTCTCGGCGTCCCGGGCGGCCTCGGCGTCCCGGGCGGCCTCTGCGTCCTCGCGCGCGCGGAGCTCGGCCCGGGCGGCCTCGGGGATGCGTCCGCGGTGGTGCGGGTAGGCGAAATCGAAGAAGTGGAGCTGCGAGAGGAGCAGTCGCCAGTGGTCGCCGGCTCGCTGGAGGAGCCGGTCCCAGTCCAGCTCCGGCCCGCGGTGGAGGATCAGATGGCTGACATCGGCCATGTCGAACCGGTGCCGCTCGCCGATGAAGAGGCGGTGCCAGATGAGCTCTTCCGGCGGTGCGACGCGCACCGGCACCGCCGCGAGGATCCCGGGCCGCGAGTGTCGGTACCAGCCGTCGTCGATGAAGCCGATGCCGTTGGCCATGCCGAAGATGAAGTCCACCTGTGCGCCACGGTGGAAGGCCTGCGCCAGCCAGTGCTCCTCCGTGAGGCGGACCTCGAAGCCGGCGGACCTGAAGGTCTCGGCGATGGGAACCACCACGTCCGGCGTCACCAGCAGATCCAGGTCCTTGGTCTCCCGGTAGACGCCGGTGTAGGCGTGTACGGCGTAGAGTCCGCTCACCACGTACGGGAGCCCGGCGCCGTTCAGCGCCCTCAGAGCACGCCGGTACACCACCCGCTCCGCCTCGGGGATCCAGAATTCCCCGTGCGTCAGCGATTTCTTCTCCTGGGGGGTGAGGCCCTCCGCCTCCCGCATCGTCGATCGCCCTTCCGGCTGTCCACAGGCCGTCGCGGGTGGGCGGTGCAAGCGTCGTTCCCCGTTCCTGCTATATTGGATCCATGTTCGCCCGACTGCTCGCGCTGTTCGTGCTCCTCCCACTGGTGGAGCTGGCCCTCCTCATCTGGGTCGGCCAGGCCATCGGCCTGGGCTGGACGCTGGGGATCGTCGTCGCCACCGGCCTTCTCGGGGCCACGCTCGCCCGCCGCCAGGGGCTGCGGGCGTGGGGCGCCATCCAGGCGGAGCTCCGGGAGGGGCGCATGCCCGGCGGAACGCTGGTGGACGGGCTCCTCATCCTCATCGGCGGGATCGTCCTCCTGACCCCGGGGATCCTCACGGACCTGGCGGGATTCGGGCTGCTGCTGCCCCCGACACGGAACGCCCTCAAGCGCACGCTCCGACAGCGCTTCGAGCGGGCCATCGAGCGGGGTGAGGCCAGCTTCACGGTCATCGTCCCCTGAAAGTCGGCCAGGGCCGGGACTCCCGCGCGCCTCCGGCGCGGTGGAATGCCCCTTGCTTCATAGAACGGGCGAACGCAGCAGTGGCACCTAGTCAAGAAAACGGAGGATATTCCATGCGCAACAAGATCCTGACGCTGTTGATCGC
>JBKGZE010000449.1:0-2668 GCA_046545735.1 Gemmatimonadota bacterium
AGATCATATACGACGCCAACGGGATGCCGCTGGTCGAGCCGCTGACGGTGAACCTGGGCGCGGAGGGGGACGGCGAGGCGCCGCGGCGGATCATCAAGACCACGCGACCGGACAGGTACGGCATCGACGTGGGGGCGTACTTCCTCTGATCGGGGCCCGATCCCTCCCGTCACTTCGAGCCTACTCCGCCTGCTTCCGCTCCCGTAGCCGCTCCTCGACCTCGGGGTCCGGCTCCACGAACAGCGTCGAGACCCGGTCGGGGATGACCCGGCCCGGCGGCGCGTTGCGCGGGCTCCGCACGTACTTCCGGCGCGTCCAGTCCACCGGCACCGTGGCGGATGTGCGCGCCTTCGAATTGAGCGCCGCGAGGACCGCGGCTTCGAGGAGGTCGCGCCGGGGCGGGTTGTGGTCACGGTCGCCCCAGCGCAGGATCACGTGGGCGCCCGCGGCATGGCGGGCGTGGAGCCAGATGTCGTCCGGCGCGGAGTGGTGGAACGTGAGATCGTCGTTGGCGCGACCGCTCCGTCCGACCCGGATCTCGAGGCCACCGCTGCTTCGGAACGACCGGAAGGGCGCCCGCTCCTCCGGGTCGGCGCCCCCGCCCTCGGTCGGTCGGACACGGCTCACCCAGTACGCGAGCGCATCCTGGTCGGGCGCGCCCGACTCCACGGACTCGAGCAGCGCGGCCAGGCGGTCCCGCTCCGCCGACGCTTCCCGCACACGCGCCGGGAGCCGCCGCGCCGCGCGCTCCCGTTTCCGGGCCCGATCGTAGAGCCGCTCTGCGTTCTCCACCGCAGAGACGGAGGGGTCGAGCTCGAGCCGCACCGTGCCGCCTTCGAAGTCCTCCAGCTCCACGGTGGCGGCGCCCTTCGGCACCGCGTGGAGCCGCGCCATGAGGAGGTCGGCCCGACGACGCAACGAGGCCGCCTTCTCCGGGGCCGAATCGAGTTCTTCCCGCAACGCTCGCGCCCGGCGCTCGAGCCGCTCCATCCGGTCGCGCAGCGCCCGCCCGACTTCGGGCGCGAGACCGGCCGGCGCCGTCAGCTCCGAGATCCGTTCCAGCGATTCCAGCAGCGAGCTCGCCGGCTGGCCGTCGACTCCGGGCAGGGGCAGGGGGTAGGGCTGCCCTCCCCGGAGGTCGAGCACCCGCGGCTCGGGGTCCGGTCGCGCCGCCAGCGTGGCGTACCGCCCGTAGGCCTCTTCCCATACTCCGGCCCCCGTCCCGGCCGCTCCGGCCGAAACGCGCGCCGGCGTCGACTCCGGGGCGGTCGGTCCGGCGGCCGCGCGCCCGGTCGCTTCGATCCGACCCTCCGGACCCGGGCTCCCGCTCACCGGCGCGAGTATCGACGGGGCGTTCAGCGGGCTGGTCCAGGCGACGGCCCGGACCAGGGCGCGCCGTCGTTCGTCGGCCGGCGTGTCCGCGAGGATCTCCCGGAACCGCGGGAACGGCACCGGCCTGTCGACGCCCTCCCTGGGCTCCTGTCCCCCGGGCGGTACGTATCCGGCGCCGGCCTGCAGCACGCGCCCGCCGGCCCGCCGCGGCCAGAGCGCCGACACGATGCGCCCGACGGGGTCCAGCGCCAGCACGTTCCACTGGTTGCTCATGAGCTCCACGACGAACCGCGAAGCGCGGTCCGGTCCGCCCGCATCGATCTCGATCTCCAGGATGCGCTCGTCCGGTGGCGCGGTGACCCGTCGCACCCGTGGCCGCCTCTGGGTCCGGATTCGACGCCCGCCCCAACCCTCCGCGGCCTCGGCCCCGCCACGAGCCCGGCGCATCCAGCCGCGGCTCGGGTGGAGTTCCCAGACCAGTCGCTCGTCGTCCAGCTCCAGCGTGAACCGGCGCGCGTCCGCGTCGAACCGCACGCGCCGCAGCCGGCGGGCGGCGAGCCGGTCGTGGAGCTCGGGGGCCAGGTAGTGGACGAGCAGCGAGTCGTACGTGACAGGGTGTGGCACGCCCGGAAAGTGCCCGCGATCATCCCGGCTCGCAATCGCCTCTCCCCCCGGGAACGCGGCGCCGGGCGAAGTGTCTCAGGTGTTTGACACCGTCTGCCGCGGGATCTAGCTTCGAGCGCACCCAGTCCCCACGTGAATACGGAAAGAAGCCGCCTCGGATGAGTACTGGCGCGCCTCGCAGGCGGACCACCACCCGTACGTTGCTGGAGATGAAGGAGCGCGGGGAGAGCATCGTCGCGCTCACGGCGTACGACTACCTGTTCGCGCGCCTGGTGGACGAGTCGGGGGTGGACATCGTGCTGGTGGGCGACTCCCTCGGCCAGGTGGTGCTCGGCTTCGACTCCACCCTCCCGGTGACCCTCGACCACATGATCCACCACGCGCGAGCCGTGCGACGGGGCGTCGAGCAGGGTCTCCTGGTGGTGGACATGCCCTTTCTAAGCTTCCACGTCACGCCGGACGACACGGTGCGGAACGCCGGCCGGCTAGTGAGCGAGACGGGGGCGGAGGCGGTGAAGCTGGAGGGCGGGAGCGCGCTCACGTGCGATCATGTCTCGCGGGTGGTGTCGGCGGGGATCCCGGTCATGGGGCACGTGGGGCTGACGCCGCAGTCGGTCCACGCGCTCGGCGGATACCGGGTCCAGGGGCGGGAGGAATCGGCGGCCGAGCGGATCCGGGCCTATCCGCACCAGTTCTCGGGCGGCATGCGGCA
>JBKGZE010000450.1:0-2665 GCA_046545735.1 Gemmatimonadota bacterium
GCCGGACCGACGACCCGTGCCGCGACTTCAGCCACTCCGCGTTTCGCTCCGCTCCGGGACGCGAGAGATTGTCCAGGATGACGACCCGCTCTCCGCCCGCCAGCAGCGCGTCCGCCAGGTTCGACCCGACGAACCCCGCGCCCCCGGTGATGAGCGCATATCCGATATCGGCCATGGTCTGCCTCTCGTTCAGATTGCGAGCCCGCGCGAGGCCAGGTCGGCCACATGCTCTCCCGCCTTCGATTCCGGCGGCCGCTGCGCCCGCAGCCACGCGAGCAGCTCCTGCAGTCCCTCCTCCAGCGTCACCTCGGGCTCGTAGCCCAAGAGGCGCCGCGCCCGTTCGATGTCGGCGGTGCAATGCCGGATGTCGCCCACCCGGTACCGGCCGGTGACCTCGGGCTCCGCATCCACCCCCAGGAGCGCCGCCAGCTGCCGCGCCACCCCCACGATCGTCACCGGTTGGCCCGAGGCGACGTTCAGCACCTCGCCCACCGCCGCCGGCGACTCGGCCGTCAGCACCAGCGCCCGCACGATGTCGTGCACGCTCACGAAATCCCGACGCTGCGCGCCGTCCTCGTAGATCAGGGGCGGCTCCCCGTTGAGCAGGCGCGACGAGAAGATCGCCACCACGCCCGTGTACGGGTTCGACAGCGCCTGGCGCGGGCCGTAGATGTTGAAGAACCGCAGCGCCGTGGTGGGGATCCCGTACGCCTCTCCCACCAGGAGTGACATCGTCTCCTGGTCCTTCTTCGTGAGCGCGTAGATCGACGTGGGGTCGAGCGGCTCGTCCTCCGGCGTGGGGGCGGGGATCAGCTCCGTGCCGTCCGGGTCCCGGAGCTCCCAATCGCGTCGGCGGAGCGCCTCCGGCTCCCGCCGGCGCGCGATTGGTGCCCTGCCGTCCGGCCTCCGGTAGCGGCCCTCGCCGTAGATGGACATCGAGCTCGCCACCACCAGCCGCGGGCGCAGGTCCTGGTCGATCAGCGCCTGCAGCAGGTTGGCCGTACCCTGGGTGTTCGTCTCCGTGTAGTCGGCCACCTGGTACATCGACTGGCCCACCCCCACCGCGGCGGCCAGGTGGTAGATCACGTCCACACCCGTCAGCAGCCCGTCCCATACATCCCGGTCCCGCACGTCGCCGCGTATCAGCTCCGCCCGGGGAGACAACCACTCGGGTACCTCCCGGTCCGGGCCGTGGACCTGCGGGTCCAGGCTGTCGACAACGGTCACCCGGTCGCCTCGCTCCACCAGCGCGTCCACCAGGTGGCTGCCGACGAAACCCGCCCCGCCCGTGACCAGTACCCTGCGGTCGCTCATCCCTGCTCCTCGTTCAGGCTGCAGAAGTACACGCCGGGAGCGGCGTGGCTGTCGATCCGGAACCCGGCCGCCCTCAGGAGCGCCGCCGCACCCGAGTCGTTGGGAATCCACCAGTTGGAGGCGTCGCCCGCGTAGCTGTGCTCCACGAAATGGAGGCGGGGGAAGAGGGGATCATCGAACGCCGCGTTCTCCTCGAACGGGTAGTCCTGCTGCGCCTCCATGACGCCCCGGGCGCCCCGGACCATGGTCTGGAACACCAGCCGCTGCCCGACCACCCGCCGGACCCGGTCCAGCGCCAGGAGCGGGTAGCGGAGGTGGTAGAACACCCCCATGAACAGCACGTAGTCGAACCGGCGACCGAGGTCGGCGACGTCGTACGCGTCCAGCTCGATCAGCTCCACGTCGTGCCCCAGCACGTCGGCGGCGTACCGGGCCTGACGCAGGTAGCGCCCGCCGTGGTCCACCCCCGTCACCCGCGCGCCCCGGTCCGCCAGCTTGAAGGAGTAGAAGCCGGCGTTGCAGCCGATATCCAGTACCGTCTTCCCCCGCATGTCCGCCGGGAATGCGGGAGACACCATGCGCCAGAGGTCCCGCAGGAAATCACCCAGGGGGTGGTCGGGCGCGGTTCGGACGCCGTCAAGATCCAGGTCGTGGAACCACGGGCCGAGCCGTCGCACCCGCTCCGCAACGGCCGCGTCGTGCGGGCTCCGCACCGGAATGTCCAGACCACCTCGGCCGCTCACGTTCCCTCCCGTTCTCTCGCCCTGATGTTTGAAGCCGCACCCCGTGACCTGGATGCGGCTTCACCATCGAAAACCGCGCCGGAGACGGGTCTGTGCCATCTCTGGCGCGGTTCTGGCCCAGTACCGCCGCGGCACCGAACTGCGTGCGGATTCCCTTGCCGCAAAGTCTCTGCTCGCAAAGTCTGCGCCACCCTCGAGCCGTCTCCGACCCGCGAGCCCGCCAGCTGCGGCGGCAGCTCCTTCGACCGGACGCGCGCCCACGGCGCACACCGCATGGCCGTCACCGCCACCGGGTTGTCCAACCCCCTCGTACGCGACGACCTTCCGGGGGTGTACGGGATCGGAAACGGAGGAGGGCGGACACCGATGATGGAAGTGGTCGTGGTGGGCGGCGGGATCGCGGGCGCGAGCGTCGCGCTGGAGCTGGTGCGGCGCGGCGTCGCCGTCAATGTGGTCGATGCCGAACGGGCCGGCGGCGCGGCGACCGGCGCATCCGCGGGGATGCTGGCGCCCCAGTACGAGTCGGCGGGCCACACCCCGCTGTTCCAGCTCACGGTCGAGAGCCGGGAACGATGGCCGGCCTTCGCGGAGCGGATCGAGGCCCTCTC
>JBKGZE010000451.1:0-2659 GCA_046545735.1 Gemmatimonadota bacterium
GTCAGGACCTTCTCGGCCTCGAACAGCGTGAGTCCCCGCAGGTTGGTGTAGAGCCGCCGGAGGGCCGCGGAATCGATGGTCACGTCCACGCGCTGGCGCTGCCGGACGTCGCGCAGGATGCGCCCGAGCAGCTGGTGGTAGTCGGCCTCGGCGGGCGGCGCGAGCCGGACGGTGGCGGCGCGGCGCCGGACGGCCTCCGGCAGGTCCACGTCGCCGGTGAGGACCAGGATCCCGTCGTTCACCTCGTACGGCCGGACGGCGTCGTCCAGCGCGGCGGTGGTGACCGGGTCGGCGACGAACGGTCCCATCCCGCGGAAGTGGTAGACGGCGGGGAAGTCGGCGTGGCGGACGTGGGCGAGGGCGCGTGCCGGCTCCTGCGTGTTGTAGACGGGGCCGGTGGCGTCCTGGCGCACGAGCCCCTCCGCCCGGCTCCACCGGAAATAGGGCACGCCCAGGCGATCGGCCAGGTGCCGCAGGATGGCCTCGGCCCGGTCCTCGTCCTCGACGCGGAGGACCGCGAGTCCGTGGCGGGAGCGGACCAGGACGGCGAGCTCATCGACGGGATCGGTATGCATGGCCGACAATCTGCGCGTTACGACGGCGGCGCTCAACCGCCGGCGAGCCACGCCCGCGCGGCGGCCCCGATCTTCTGCTGCGCGACGGGCAGGGCGTACTCCGCCAGCCGCTCCGGGGCCACCCAGGCGACGCCATCGCCCTCCGCGCTTTCCGGGCCGAGCCCGACGGCAGTCCCTGATCCTGCCCCCGCTCCGGTCCTGGCCTCGCTCCCGGCGTCCGCGGCGCTCGCGCGGTACAGCGTCGGCTGGTAGACCACGCGCTTGTGGGAGAAGGTGTGGGCCACGGGCTGGAGCGGGGCTATCGGCTCGACGGCGGGGACGGCCGGCGATTCCCGGGGCGGGAATTCCCAGAGTCCGCCCAGGAGGCCATGGAGCGGCCTCCGGACCAGGAGCAGCGCGTCGCGGCGCAGGACCACGGCCGTGGCCACCTTCTCCTCCGGCAGCGGCTTCCGCCTGGCGGGCAGCGGCCGCCGCTCCTGCACCCCATTCCGGGCGGCACGGCACCAGTCGGCGAGCGGGCAGGCCGCGCAGTCGGGATTCCGGGGCGTGCAGACGGTGGCGCCCAGCTCCATCAGCGCCTGGTTGAAGTCACCGGGTCGGTCCGTGGGCACGAGCGCCGTCGCCAGCTCCCTCAGCTCGGCCGGGGTGGGCGTCGGCAGGTCGTGCAGCCGGGCCAGCACGCGGCGGGCGTTCCCATCCACGGCGGGGGTGGGCACGCCGAACGCGATGCTCGCCACCGCCCCGGCCGTGTACGCGCCCACGCCGGGCAGCGTGCGGAGCTCGGCCGGGTGCTCGGGCAGCGCGCCGTGGTAGCGCTCCCGGACGACCCGGGCGGCGGCGTGGAGGTTCCGGGCCCGCGAGTAGTAGCCGAGCCCCTCCCAGTGCTTGAGCACGTCGTCGAGCTCCGCGTCGGCCAGCCGCTCGACCGTGGGGAACCGCTCCAGCCAGCGCTCCCAGTACGGAACCACGGTCTCGACCCGGGTCTGCTGGAGCATCACCTCGCTCACCCAGATGGCGTAGGGGTCTGCCGTCTCCCGCCACGGCAGGCCCCTGCGGGTCTGGTCGAAGTGGCGGAGGAGCGCGGCGGCGATGTCGGTCTCTGCGACTGGCATGCGCGAAGGCTACCGCCGGGGGGCCCCGTCTGTCGAGGCGGCCAGGCAAACGTGGGTCGGGGGAGCGTAGCTGGCACGGCTCGTGCCCGAACGGCCGGGCACGTTACCAATGACCGGAGGAAGATCATGGGCATGATCCGAACCGCCCTCGTACTCGCCGCGGCCGTCGTCGCGTTCGGCGCGTGCGCCACGACCGGCGGTGCCGGCGAGGTGGATGCGATCACGGTGGAGGTGGAGAACACGCTCGTGCCTCCCGCGGCCCTGACCGTCTACATCGTGCCGGAGGGCGGTGTTCGCGAGCGGCTCGGCTCGGTGAGCCCGAACGCGACGGAGAACTTCACCTTCCGACCGGGTACGGCCTCGCGCTACCAGTTCGTGGCCGAGACCGCCGGGGGTGCCGATCTGGTTTCCAACCCGTTCACGATCCCGGGCGACGCGCAGTGGGTCACCTGGGACCTGGCGGCGAACCTGGTCAGCGTGAATTAGGCGAGCCTCGGGGGTCCGGCCCCGAGCCTCGGGGCCGAGCCCTTGATAGGCGCGCGGGGATGGTCGACCTTCGAGATCCCCCTGCGCCGGAGCATCCCATGCGTTTCACCACCTACAGCAAGTACAAGGGCAGCAAGCTCGACGCGCTGAACCTGGAAGCGCTGCTCGAGCAGCTGAGCGATTTCCTCCTGCAGGCCGGGTTCGCCGGTGCGCCGGACGACCAGCCGTGGTGGTCGTGGGACGCGCCGTCATCCGGTGACCGCTCGCTGGACGCGCTGAAGGAGGCGCTTCTACGCGCGCTCGTGGAGAGCGGTCAGCTCACGCCCGAGATGCTGGAGGAGCTCCGTGGCGTGGGGGCGGGCTCCGGGGAGGTCCGCCAGGAGATCGCCGATCTGCTGGACGAGCTGGTGGAGCGGCTGGTGGAGCAGGGCTACCTGACCGTGACCGGGTCCGACATCCCGGACTCGCTCCAGGAGGTGAAGGGGC
>JBKGZE010000452.1:0-2659 GCA_046545735.1 Gemmatimonadota bacterium
AGTGCCTCGCGGTTCATAGGGCCCACACGAACAAACACCTCGGTTTTCAATCAGCGACAAAGAGCGGCGCCAATGCATCCGGCGCCGCCGAGACAAGGATGATAGTGGAGTGGGCGGTGGGCGTCAACCCCGGGATCGAAAGAAGTCCGGACGTCCCCGGCCGCGCGCCCCGCGCCGGCCCCGAGCGGGCCCGCGCGCTTCTCGAACGCGGCCTCCGCCGGCCGCGTGGGAGCTAGAGGTCGTCGTCCTCTTCGTCCTCCTCGTCGTCGTAGTCCTCGTCCCAGTCCTCGTCGTCCTCATCCCAGTCGTCGTCGTCCCAATCGTCGTCGTCCCAGTCCTCGTCGTCGTCCCAATCGTCATCCTCGTCCTCATCGAACACGAGCATGAATGGCTCGTCGAACTCGAGCGACGTCGCCGAGGCGAACAGTGCGGCCATGGGTCCCGGACCTCCTTCGAAATGCTGAGTGCGAGTGATCGGCGCGATCGGGTTTGCAGAAACCGCGCCGCCTCCCGGCCAGATAACCCCGGCCCCGTGGTGTGTCAAGGTTCTTCGGGGGCGGGGCGGCAGCCCAGGAGCTGCGGCCCGCGGGCGAACCAGTTCTCGATGGCCCGACCTACGCCGACCTGGCCGCCTTCTTCCGCTCGTGGGCCTTGAGGTGGCGCTTGCGGAGGCGGATCGCCCGGGGGGTGATCTCGACGAGCTCGTCGTTGTCGATGAACTCCAGCGCCTCCTCGAGCCCGGGCTGCCAGGGGGTCTCGAGCATGATGGCCTCGTCGGCCCCTGCGGCCCGGATGTTCGTGAGCTTCTTCCCCTTGGCGACGTTGACGTCGAGGTCGCCGGAGCGGGCGTGCTCGCCGACGATCATGCCCTCGTAGACCTGGACGCCGGGCTCGATGAAGAGGGTGCCGCGCTCCTGGAGGTTGAACAGGGCGTAGCCGACGGAGGTGCCCTCGATCATGCTGACGAGCACGCCCCGGTCGCGCCGGCTGATCTGCCCGGCCCACGGCCCCCACTCCAGGAAGCGGTGGTGCATGACGCCCTCGCCGCGGGTCTCGGTGAGGAAGTCGCCGCGGTAGCCGAAGAGGCCGCGGGCGGGGATCTTGAAGACGAGCCGGTTCAGGCTCCCCTGCCCGCCGCGCATCTCCAGCAGCTCGCCCTTCCGCTTGCCGAGGCCCTCGATGACGACCCCGACGAAGTCCTGCGGCACGTCGACGATGACCTCCTCGTACGGCTCGAGCGTCCGGTCCTGCTCGTCCTGGCGGGTGATGACCCGGGGCCGCGAGACGGCGAACTCGTAGCCCTCGCGGCGCATGGTCTCCATGAGGATGCCCAGGTGCAGCTCGCCGCGGCCGGAAACGGTGAAGGTGTCGGGCGACGCCGTGTCCTCGACCCGCAGGGCGACGTTCCGCTCCAGCTCCCTCATGAGGCGGTCGCGGAGCTGCCGGCTGGTGACGTACTTCCCGTCCCTGCCGGCGAAGGGCGAGTTGTTGACCATGATGTCCACCGAGACCGTCGGCTCCTCGACGGCGATCCCGTGGAGCGGCTCCGGGTGCTCGGGGTCGGCTATGGTGGAGCCGATGTCCACGCCCTCGAGCCCCGCCAGTGCGACGATCTCGCCGGCGCCCGCCGACTCCGCCTCCACGCGCTCGAGGCCCTCGAAGGTGAAGAGCCGGGCGACGCGGCCGGAGCGGGCCCCTTCGGTCACGTGCCCGTGGGCGGCCGCGGTGAACTCCTCGTGCGATTCCACGGCGACGGGGTCGAGGAGGAGGATCGCGTCGCCCACGCGGACCTCGCCGCGCTCGATCCGGCCGATGGCGAGGCGGCCGAGGTAGGGGGAGTGGTCGATGGTGGACACGAGCATCTGGAACGGGGCGTCGCGGTCCGCCGGCGGCGAGGGGACGGCCTGGAGGATGGTGTCCAGCAGCGGGTGCAGGTTGAGCCGCTCGTCGTCCAGCCCGTACGTGGCCCAGCCGTTGAGGGCGGAGGCGTAGACGAACGGGGCGTCGAGCTGCTCGTCGCTGGCCTCGAGCTCCATGAACAGCTCGAGCACCTCGTCATGGACGCGCATGGGGTCGGCCGCGGGCCGGTCCACCTTGTTGATGACGACGACCGGGGTGAGCCCCAGCCCCAGCGCCTTGCGCGTGACGAAGCGCGTCTGCGGCATGGGCCCCTCGAAGGCGTCCACCAGCAGCAGCACCCCGTCCACCATCCGCAGGATCCGCTCGACCTCGCCCCCGAAGTCCGCGTGGCCGGGCGTGTCCACGATGTTGATCTTGTGCTCGCCCCACCGGATCGACGCGTTCTTCGACAGGATCGTGATCCCCCGCTCCCGCTCCAGCGGGTTCGAGTCCATGACCCGCTCCGCGACCTGCTGGTTCTCCCGGAACGTCCCGGCCTGGCGGAGCATCTGGTCGACCAGCGTGGTCTTGCCGTGGTCGACGTGGGCGATGATGGCGATGTTGCGGAGCATCAGGTTTGAGACCTGGGATCTGAGTGGTACGCGGCGTGTTCTCGCTCGCGGTATGCGAAGACAGCCTGCGTGGTACCACGGAACCTCGCGCTAGTTTCATTCCGACGACGTGACACGCGAAGGCGCCACGGCCACCGAAGGCACCGGGCGCCCGGAATCGGCCGGGCTCGGATCTCGGGTCCCAGGCC
>JBKGZE010000453.1:0-2614 GCA_046545735.1 Gemmatimonadota bacterium
GTAAACCGTGAACCGTGAACCGTGAACCGTGAACCGTGAACCGTAAACCGTGAACTTCGACCGTTTCGTGTCGGAAATGGCGCAAGTGCGAGGAGATGCTTGACTTGCGTGACTTCCACGCGTTAAGGTAGTCCCGGGCTCTACCCTAGCTAACTTCAACCTACGCGGGGATTTGGCGTGTCGCGGCGCTCTGTAGTCACGGTGGTGGTAGTCGCCGTGATCTCATTCATGACTCTGACGGGGATCGTCCTCGCCGTGCAGATGACGGTGGGCGGCGGCCTCGACCTCGGTATCGGCGGTCGGATCGCCCTCATCGAGGTGGAGGGCGTGATCGCCGACGACGGAGCCTTCCTCGAATCCGTTCGCCGCCTGCGCGACGACCCGTCGGTACGGGGCTGGGTGGTGGCGGTCAACTCGCCGGGCGGAGTGGTCGCGCCCGCGCAGAGCATCTACCAGACGCTGCGCAGGATCCGGGCTGAGGACGAGGTCCCGGTGATCGCCTCCATCGGGAGCGTGGGCGCATCGGGTGGCTACTACGTGGCGCTGGGTGCCGATTCCATTCTGGCGCTACCCGGCAGCATCACGGGTTCGATCGGCGTGATCATGCAATACCCGAACGTCCGCGAGCTGATGGACAAGGTGGGGGTGGAGATGGAGCTCGTCACCGGCGGTGCCCAGAAGGACCTGGGTTCGCCGTTCCGGGAGATGAGCCCCGAGGACCGTGAGATCCTCAACGCTCTGGTGGAGGACGTCCACACCCAATTCATCGAGGCCGTGGTGGACGCCCGCGGGATGTCGGTGGAGGAGGTTCGGCCGCTGGCCGACGGGCGGGTGCTCTCGGGCCGGCAGGCCCACGTTGCCGGACTCGTAGACCGGATGGGGAACGTGGAGGAAGCGCTCCGGCTCGCGGGCGAAATGGCCGGGCTCGGCCCGGAGCCGCGCATTGTCCGCCCCCCGAAGGAGCGACTGCCCTGGGTGATGGAGCTCCTGCTGGGGGAGAGCACGGCACGGGCGGTTCGACAGCTGGCGCGTACCATGACCGCCCCGGTAACGCGGGTCGGTCCGATGCTCGAGTACATTGTCCGCTGAGCGCGGACCGGGGGCGCTGCGCCCGACGAACACATGGAGGGATGGAGGCAACATGACGAAGGCGGATCTGGTTGAACAGGTGGCCGACGCGATCGGACCCGGGATCACGAAGAAAGACTGTGCGCTCGTGGTGGACGGACTGCTGAACTCGATCAAGGTGGCGCTGGCCGAACACGACAACATCGAGATCCGCGGCTTCGGGACGTTCAAGGTCCGGGAGCGCAAGGCCCGTGTGGCGCGGAATCCGCGGACGGGCGAGCGCGTGGAGGTGCCGGCGCGCATCGTCCCGGTCTTCAAACCCTCGAAGGACCTCCGGGAACAGGTGATGGAATCGGACGGAGCCATGGCCGCGAGCTGATCGACGCCCGTCACCGGCACGCGAACAGGGCAGGGGCGCGCGCCGCGCTCGGGGTCCCGCCAGGCTGCATCGCCGGGCGGGGCCCCGAGCGTTTAACGAACGGGCGGATGGGACCGTCTAGGAGGAGAGTGAGAGGCGATACGGTGGTGGCCACGGAAGTGGAAGACGACGCGGCCCTCGTGGAGCGGGCCCGGGATGGCGATCGAGCGGCGCTGGACACGCTGGTCTCCCGGCACCATGCGTCCGTGTACGCGACGACGTACCGGGTGCTCGGTGACCCGGACGCGGCCGCCGACGCGGCGCAGGACGCGTTCATCAAGGCGATGGGGGCGCTCCACGGGTTCCGCGGCGACGCCAGCTTCAAGACGTGGCTCCTGCGGATCGCGGCCAACACCGCCACCTCCTCGGGCCGGCGCCGGACCCGGCGACGCGAGGTGGTGCTCGGCTCAGCCGAATGGGTGGAGGGGCCGGCGAGCCCGGAGCGGGACGTGGTGGCGCGGACGGAGGCCGAGCGGGTCGAGTCGGCGCTCGCCCGGCTGCCGGAGAAGCAGCGCCTGGCGGTCAGCCTGCGGCTCCACGAGGACCTGAGCCATCGCGAGGTGGCGGAAGTGCTCGGGTCCACGGAGGGCGCGGTACGGGTGAACTACCACCTGGGGATCAAGCGATTGAGGGAGTGGCTGACATGAACACGGGCTGCGGGTTCCAGGATGGGTTGGCGCCATACGCCGCCGGCCGAATGGACGGCGACGAAGCGCGGCGCCTCGAGCGGCACCTGCGTGAGTGCGACGAATGCCGGGGTGCGCTGGCCGTGGTCCGGGCCGTGAGGCGATCGACCGTGTCGGTGCCCGAAGGGCTGGAAGCCAGGATCCAGGCGGCTGTCCGCGCGGCGGTACCGGAGGGGCGTCCGCATTTCGATATCGTGGATGGAGGGAGCGAGCAGCCCCGGGGCCGCCGGCTCGCGTGGCTCCCGAGGGGTGCCCGGTGGTGGGGGGCGCCACTGGCCGCCGCGGCCGCGGTCGCCCTGGTGTGGGCGGGGCTCGCCGACCGGGGCCCTGGCGATGAAGCACAGGCCGGGCTCGAGCTGGCGGAGATCGCCGCGGAGTACGAGCCGGACCCGGTGTGGCCCGGCGCCGACGGTGTCGTGGCGGGGGACCCCCTGCTCAGCGA
>JBKGZE010000454.1:0-2610 GCA_046545735.1 Gemmatimonadota bacterium
GGCGATGCTGCGCGGCCGCGGATTACGGGAACTGCGCGTCAGGCACCACGGGGATGTGGCGCGAGTGGAAGTCGCGCCCGCCGAGCTCGAAGTGGCAACAGCCGTGCTCGCCGCCGCGCACGGGTCGCTGTGCGCTCTCGGCTTCGGCCGCGTGCTCCTGGACGTGGAAGGCTACCGGCGTGGAGCGCTGAATGAAGGGCTGGTCCAGCTCGAGCCGGCACGCGCGGGAGCGCCGGAGGATGCGATTCGGCAGCGAGCGCGCCGGCCGGATGGCTCCGGCCCGTCCGACCCGGTCGCCGCACTGCGCGGACTGATGGAGCGGGAAAGCCTGGGCGCGGCGGTATCCGCGGCGGGACCGGACGCGGAGGTCGCGGTGTTCCGGGGGACGCCGGCCCTGCGGCCCCGCCTCGCGGCGCTGGCGCCGGCCGTGCGGGCGCTCGGCTTCGAGTACATGGCGCTGGAGCTGGTTGACGGGACCCACAGCTACGAGGACTCATGAGACTGTTCGTCGCCATCAATTTCACGGCGAAGGACCGGCAGCGGATCTACAACGCGCCGCGGAAGATGCGCGATGCGGCGCTGCCGGTGCGGTGGGTCGACACGGACCAGATCCACATCACCATGAAGTTCCTGGGCGAGGTCCGGCCGGAGCGGGTGATCGATGTGAAGGAGGCGGTCGCGCGCGTGGCTGAGAAGACGCGACCGTTCCCGATCACCATCGAGGGTGCGGGGGCGTTTCCGACCATGCGGAGGCCGAAGACGATCTGGCTCGGCGTGGAGGCCTCGGCCGAGCTCCGGTGCCTGAAGCACGACCTGGAATGGGAGCTCGCGCCCCTGGGGTTCTCACGAGAGGTCAGGGCGTTCCATCCCCACGTAACGGTCGGGCGGGCCACCCGGGAAGCGCGGGCCGGCGACTTCCGCGGGTTCGAGACGCTCGTCAGCGAGATGACGTTCCGGCGCGAGATCAACGTGCGGACGGTGGACCTGATGGAGAGCCATCTGTCTGCCAAGGGCGCGCGCTACGATCGTCTTCTGGCCGCCAAGCTGGGCCGGAACGCCGCTGACATCCTGGCGCGGGCCACCGGCTGAGCATGTTCCGTTTCCTGGGCGGCTGTATCGGGCGGCTGGTGGCGCTCGGGCTGGTGATCGCGGTCGCGGTGGTGGGATGGTACAACCGTCACGAGCTCATCGGGGTGTGGAACGAGCTGACCGGCGTGGGCGCCGAGCCCTCGCCGGAGCTGGCCGCTCGAGCGGACGAGAAGCTGGCCACGCTCGGCGCCGCGGGCGGCCCCCGGCGGGTGGCGCTCCGCGAAGAGGAGCTGCAGAGCCTGATCGAGTACCGCTGGAGCGGATTCCTCCCGTCCGATGTGGTGGATCCGCGGATCGGCGTGTCGAAGGGACGCGTCACGCTGGAGGGCAGTGTGGCGACGGCGCGCTTCGGCCGCATCGCCGAGCTGCGAGAGATCCTGGCGTTCCTCCCCGATACCGCCGCGCTCCGGGCGGTGACCTCCTTCGTCCCGCTGGACGGCGATCATGTGGCCCTGGAGGTCCACGAGCTCGGCGCAGCGGGGATCCCGGTCCCGACGGCGCTGATCCCTACCGTGCTCTCAAAGTTCCGACGGGACTCCGCGCCCGGCCTGGCTCCGAACGCGCTGGCCGTGCCACTGCCCCCGGGCATCCGGAGCGTGTACGTGAGCGGTGACTCCGTCGTCTTTCTGGCGAATAACGCCGGAGAAGAGGAGTGATGGCGCGCATTCTCGTGGTCGACGACGAGGAAGGGATTCGCCACGTCCTACGGCAGGTGCTGGAGTACGAGGGCCACGCTGTGCAGACTGCGGCGGGCGGGGGTGAGGCGCTGACGAGGCACGCGGAATTCGCCCCGGACCTCACCTTCCTGGACGTGAAGATGGCCCGGATGGACGGACTCGAGGTGCTGGCACGGATCCGCGACCGCGACCCTGAAGCCGTCGTGGTGATGATCAGCGGGCACGGCTCCATCGAGACGGCGGTGGAGGCCACGCGTCGCGGGGCGTACGACTTCCTCGAGAAGCCGCTTGACACCGACCGGATCCTGGTCACGATCCGGAACGCGCTCCAGCAACGCGGCCTCTCGCGGGAGGTGTCGCGGCTCCGGGACGAGGTGGAGAGCCGGTACGAGATCGTGGGGCGCAGCTTCGCGATCCGTACGGTCCTGGAGCGGATCGAGAAGGTCGGCCCCACGGACGCCCGGGTCCTGATCACGGGGGAGAACGGCAGCGGGAAGGAGCTCGTGGCCCGGGCGCTGCACCGGCTGTCGCCCCGATCGGAGGAGCCGTTCGTCGAGGTGAACTGTGCCGCGATCCCCGCGGAGCTGATCGAGAGCGAGCTGTTCGGCCACGTGAAGGGCGCGTTCACGGGGGCGCACGCGGACCGGACGGGGAAGTTCGAGCAGGCGGACGAAGGGACGCTCTTCCTCGACGAAGTCGGCGACATGAGCCTGAGCGCGCAGGCGAAAGTCCTACGCACGCTCCAGGACGGGGTGGTCACACGCGTGGGCGTCGAGAAGGCGACCCGCGTGGATGTGCGGGTGATCGCCGCGACCAACCAGGACCTGGAGAAGCAGATCGCGAC
>JBKGZE010000455.1:0-2608 GCA_046545735.1 Gemmatimonadota bacterium
GGATTAGATGGCTGAGATTAGGTATCGGGAGGCGTTGAACCCACGGCCCTCAAGCGCCACCCCGAGCCACCAGCCACCAGCCACCCGCCACCCGATCCTTCCGATCGAAGAACAGTCGCCCGTTCACGTCCTCGTCGGCATACACGAACTCATACAGCGCCTCGTCCGGTGGTTCCGGGGAGTCGTCGGCGAAGTCGGCGGCGTCGTCGACCTCGGCCTGGACCTCCTCGTCCAGGGCCTCGAGCTCGTCGTCTGTGAGGAGGTCGTGCTCCTGGAGCTGGTCGATGAAGCGCTTGATGGCGTCGGTCTCCTTGGCTTCCTCCACGTCCTCCTTGGTCCGGTAGACGCCGTGGACGGGGTCGGACATGGAGTGGCCGACGAAGCGGTAGGTGCGGGCCTCGATGAGGGTCGGGGTGCCGTCATCGCGGGCGCGCTCGACCGCCTCCTCCATGGTCTGGCGCATGGCCAGGACGTCCATGCCGTCGGCGACCACGCTGGGCATGTCGTAGGCGCAGGCCTTCTGCGAGATGTCGTACAGGCTGGCGACCCGCTCCCACGCGGTGCCCATGCCGTAGCGGTTGTTCTCCACGATGAAGATCACCGGCAGCTGCCAGAGGGCGGCCATGTTGAGCGCCTCGTGGAACGCGCCCTGGTTCACCGCGGCCTCGCCGAAGAAGCAGACGACGACCCGGTCCTCCTTCCGGTACTTGATGGTCCACCCGGCGCCGGTGGCGAGCGGGATCTGGCCGCCCACAATGCCCCAGCCGCCCAGGAAGTTCTTCTCCTTGCTGTACAGGTGCATGGAGCCGCCCTTCCCCTTCGAGCAGCCGTCGACGCGGCCGTAGAGCTCGGCCATGACCGCGCGGGGCGTGATCCCCTTCACCAGCGCGTGGACGTGCTCGCGGTAGGAGGAGATGGCGTAGTCGTCGTCGCGGAGCCCGCTGAGCGTCCCCACGGCGACCGCCTCCTGCCCGATGTAGAGGTGGCAGAAGCCGCCGATCTTGCCCAGCGCGTACGCCTCCGCCGCCTTCTCCTCGAACCGCCGGCCCAGGAGCATGAGGCGGAGGAGACGGTGGAGCTCGCCGCGGTCGTAGCGCTCCACGCGCTCCTCCACCGACGTCCCGGCGGCTGCGGTCTGCTGGTCCTCGGCTGTGGCCATCGATTCATCCTTGTCGTCACTGGTCCTGCGTCAGGCTCACCGCGGAAGCGCGGAATACCCCCGCGGAAGATCGCGGAATACCCGGACGGCTTCGGGACACCGGTCGAAACCCTGCGCTGTGAACGCCGCTCGCTACCGCTTCGGCGCGATCTGCACGAGGCCCGCACCGTTCGGGCCAGCGCCCGGGGCGCCCGGGCCGCCGGAGCCGCCGTTCCCCCCGGTGCCGCCAGGCGATCTCGCCATCGCGTGCTGCAGGTCCATCTTCTCCCGACGCGCCCGGATCTCCTCCTCGCTCAGCTCCCCGGGGGCCCGCTCGTCCTTCTCCAGCACCTCGGTGATCTCGCCGACGCCGCCGGCGCCGACGGTCCGGGCCTGCGTCTCGGCGTGGTAGCTCGAGCGGACCAGCGCGCCGGACTCCACGTGCTTGAACCCCAGCTCGTCCTCGCCCACCCGCTTCCACTCCCGGAACTCCTCGGGCGTGACCCAGCGGGCCACCGGCGCGTGGTGCTCCGACGGGCGCAGGTACTGCCCGATCGTGACGATGTCGACCGACGCCTTGCGCAGGTCGACCAGCGACTGCCGGATCTCCTCCTGCGTCTCGCCCAGCCCCACCATGATCCCGGACTTGGTCAGGATCGTGGGGTCCACGGTCTTCACGTACCCGAGGAAGGAGATGCTCCGCCAGTAGCGGCCGCCGGGGCGCGCGCTGGGGTGCAGTCGCTCGACCACCTCCAGGTTGTGGGCGTAGATGTCGGGCTTCGCTTGGGCGACGGCGGCGATCGCGTCCTCGTCGCCCTTGAAGTCGGGGGTCAGCACCTCGACGGTGCACCCGGGCCGCAGCTCCCGCGTCAGGCGGATGGTCTCGGCGAAGATGCCGGCGCCGCCATCCGCCAGCTCGTCCCGGTTCACGCTCGTCACGACGACGTGGTTCAGCTCCAGCTCCGCGCACGCTTCCGCCACCCGCCGCGGCTCGTCCTCGTCCAGCTCCGTCGGCATCCCGTGGGCCACCGCGCAGTACTTGCACGCCCGCGTACAGACGTCGCCCAGGATCAGGAAGGTGGCCGTGCCCGCCTGCCAGCACTCGCCGATGTTCGGACAGCCCGCCTCCTCGCACACGGAGTGCAGGTTCTGGTGCCGCATCAGCGCCTTCAGCCGCTGGTAGCCGGGCCCGCCCGGCGACCGGACCTTCAGCCACTTCGGCTTCCGCGCCCGGATGTCGATGGCCTCCCCGTCCTCGATGGGGATCCGGGCCGTGCCCTTCGACTTGACGACGCCCGTGTCCTTCCCCCCCGGCCTGTATCCCTTCGCGGCGTTCTTCGCGCCCATCTCGCTCCTTTCACGGTTCGCACCCCGCACGGCGGCAACTTGCATTCCCTCCACTTCGGCGCCGCACGGGGCACTCGATTGTACCCGCACGGGGGCGCGAGGTCCAGCGGAGGGGCTGGCTCG
>JBKGZE010000456.1:0-2598 GCA_046545735.1 Gemmatimonadota bacterium
GCCTGCGAAGGGCCGATGGATTTCGATATGCGCGGCGCGAGCGGCGGTTTCACGGCCCCGGCGTGCTGGCGGCGTCAACGAAGAGACGGTACCGGGCGGTTCCGAACAGCGAGGGCGAAGCCCGAGCGGCCGAACCTCGAGGGGGGCGAGGGGGGCCGGGCCGCTTGACACCCGTGTGCCCCGGTCGGAAGTTTGCGGCCCCGAACAGGGCCGAGCGCTGGCAACGTGCACGCGGGATGGCATCCCGCAGAATCCGAAGGACTCAACGTGGCGACGTTCCCACCCGTGAACGAGCAGATGGACGCGATCCGGCGCGGCGCGCTGGAGATCATGCCGGAGGATGAGCTGGTCGAGAAGCTGGAGGGCAGCCGGAAGACGGGCACGCCGCTCGTCGTCAAGCAGGGGTTCGATCCGACCCGCCCTGACCTCCATATCGGCCACGCGGTGAGCATCCGGAAACTGAAGACGTTCCAGCAGCTCGGGCACAGCGTGGTCTTCGTGGTGGGCGACTACACGGCGAGGGTGGGCGACCCCAGCGGCCGGAGCGAGACCCGCCCCACCCTCTCCCCCGAGGAGATCCAGGCGAACGCACAGACCTATGCCGAGCAGGTCGGCATGATCCTGGACGTCGACCGTGTCCGGGTCGAGTTCAACTCGAGGTGGCTGGCCCCGCTCAACCTGGCCGACATCCTCGAGCTCACGGCATCGTACACTGTGGCCCGGATGCTCGAGCGCGACGACTTCGAGCACCGCTACCGGGCCGGGCAGCCCGTCGCGATCTCCGAGTTCCTCTACCCCCTGATGCAGGCCTACGACTCGGTCGCCCTCGGCGCCGACGTGGAGCTGGGCGGCAGCGACCAGCGTTTCAACCTTCTCATCGCCCGCACCATCCAGGAGCGCTACAAGCAGCCGCCCCAGGTCTGCCTCATCATGCCGCTCCTCCGGGGCACGGACGGCGAACAGAAGATGTCGAAGTCCTACGACAACTACATCGGCCTCACCGAGCCGCCCGAGGAGATGTTCGGGAAAACCATGTCCATCCCCGACACCCTCCTCGAGGAATGGTTCGAGCTGGCCAGCGGCCTCACCGGCGGCCTCCTCGACGACGCCTTGCGGCGCGCCCGCGACGAGCCCTACGAGGCCAAGCGGGAACTGGCCGCCCTGGTGACCGGGACCTACCACGGCGAGGAAGGGGCCCGCGCGGGGCGAGAGCACTTCGACACCGTCTTCCGCAAGAAGGAGGAGCCCGACGAGATGCCCGAGGTGGCCGTCCGGCTGGACCACCAGGACATCCGCTACGAGAACGGCGAAGCGTGGGTGGCCGGGCTCCTCGTGGTGGCCGGCCTCGCCGATTCCAAGAGCGAGGCCATCCGCCTCATCCAGCAGGGCGCCGTGGCCGTGGATGGAGAGACGGTGGAGGACCGGAACGCCACCATCGCCGCTGAGCCGGACAGTCGACGGGTGCTGCGGCGAGGCAAGCGAACGTTCGCCCGGATCCGCTTCGTGGCATGATGTGAGCCGCGTGACCGCCGGGCCCCGCGGGTACCGGCCGGGTCTCCGGCGCCCGGCGCGCGCCGTCCGACCGGGACGGTCAGGGCGATTCGACCAGCTCGAGGTCCCCGCAGGCGACGGGTTGCGTCATCTCCTGGTCCGCCGCGATCTGGACGTTGTACGCCCGGTCCTCGGAGAGCGCCACCTGCAGAACGTGTGCGAGATCCTGCGCCCCCGCCGGGATCGGTGGGTAGGCGGAAGCGGTCAGGAGACGGTCCCCGGGCTCCTCGCACGATTCCCGGAAGATCCCCCAGTAGAGCTCGCGGTCGACCCCCTGCAGTCCGAACCCCACACGCGTCGAACCCGACTGCACGATGAATCCGGCCTGTCCCGTGATCGCCGGGAGATCGCCGCCCGGGTCCACCTGCGGCGTCAGCACCGCTTCCCACAGGGAGGTGGGCTCGACGTCGGCGACGGAGTCGATGTCGAGGCACCCGCCCAGCGCCACCGCTCCCGCCAACAGCAGTCCGGTCCCGAGCCGGACCAGGCCCCGCCTCGTACGTCCGCCCGCAGTCGACCACATCGTACTCGCTCCTGTCTGGAGTTCCGGGCCCCGACCGACGAACACGGAGCCTGATGCAGGATAGGGTCTTCCGACGCTCCCATCCAGCCCGTGCCGCCGGTTCTCTCAGGTTGCTCGCTCCCGGGAGGGGCGGTAGCATACGGCCGTGTCGAATCCATCCTCCTCCCGGTTCCTCCCGGCGGACGCGTACCTGGCGCTCGGAAGCAACGTGGGCGGACGCAGAGCCCACCTCGCCTTCGCCCTCCGTCGACTGGGCGAGCTGGGCCGCATTACCGGGCTCTCGAGCGTCTGGGAAACCGACCCGGTGGGCTTCCGCGAGCAGAGACGCTTCCTGAATATGGTGGTCCGGTTGGTCACGCCGTTGGAGCCGCTCGAGCTCCTGGAGTCCACCCGCAGCATCGAGCGCGACCGCGGCCGGACGCCCGACTTCAGGAACGCCCCTCGCACGCTGGACATCGACATCCTGCTCCACGGCGACCGGAGGGTGGTGGAGGACGGACTGCGTATCCCGCACCCCCGCATGC
>JBKGZE010000457.1:0-2572 GCA_046545735.1 Gemmatimonadota bacterium
TGGCCGCGCTGCTCGCGTGCGTGCGGTCCGCGGAGTGGGAGGCGGCGCCGGCCGCGCCGCGGTTCCGGGAGATCCAGGAGCGGGCGGATAGCATCCGGATCACGATCGCGCGGCGGGCCTTCGAGGACCACATGACGGCCGCGTTCCGGGGCGTGGGCGGCGCCGAGGTCACGGCGCTCGAGGCCGAGCTCGCCGACTACTTCCGCAACGTCCGGGAGGGACTCCTCGTGCTGCGGGTCACGCCCGGGACCCCCGCCGCTCGGGCCGGGCTGCGCCCCGGGGACGTGATCGTTCGCGCCGGTGACCGGAAGGTGAGCTCCGTCGCCGAGCTGCGGGCCGTCCTGGCGGCCGCGGACGCGGAGCCGCTGGAGCTCAACATCGTGCGCAAGGGCCGGGACCGGACCCTCAGGATGCCGCGGCCGTGATCCGGTCGGCGGCTTCCAGACCCGAGCGGACCGCGCCCTCCACCGTGGGCGCCACCAGGTAGTCGCCCGCCAGCGCCAGCCGGGGCGGCAGCGGCGCCGTGCCGGTCGCGGGGTCGGACCGGAGCGCGGCGACCCGCTCGAAATGGCCGGGAGCGGGGACCCATACTCCGTGCTCCAGCCGCACCAGCCGCCCCTCCACCACCCGCGAGCGCGCGCCGGGGAGCACCGCCTCCAGGGCGGGCAGCGCTTCCGCCAGCACGGCCTCGGCCTCCGAGACCGCCCACCGCTCGCCCACCTCCGGCGCGGGGATCAGCACCAGGGAGCCGCCGGGGCCGTCCGCCAGCGACGCGCCCTTCTCCTCCTGCACGCATACCGCCGAGAGGACACGGCCTTCCCGCTCTGCGCGAGGGATGGAGAGCCCGAACCAGCCGGTCCGCAGCCGGGTCCGGGTGGCGAGGACCAGCGTCGCCGACGAGCGGGTGGCGGGAAGCGGAAGCGAGAGTCCGGGGAGGAGCCCCGCCACCGCGCCGGGCGGGACCGCCACCACCACGCCGTCGTGGCTCCACTCGCCCCGGTCCGTGGCCACCCGCGCGCCGCTGGCATCCGCCCACACCCGCCGGACCGCACGGCCACGGTGCAGCTCCACGCCCTCACGCTCCAGCCCCACCGCCATGGACTCCGCCAGCTCGCCCAGCCCGCCCCGCACCCCCAGCAGGTCCACGTGCATCCCCGCCTTCGCCAG
Organism: Gemmatimonadota bacterium; assembly: GCA_046545735.1. GTDB lineage: Bacteria > Gemmatimonadota > Gemmatimonadetes > Longimicrobiales > RSA9 > JAWVYT01. The sequence goes on from JBKGZE010000457.1 coordinate 1,168, forward strand.
CGCGTGGAAGAATCCAGCCCCGGTCTCCTCCGGGGTTACGCCGTAGTACGCCGCCAGGAGCGGGTACACCAGCAGCTCCACGAAATCCCGGCCCACGTGCTCGGCACCCCACTCCGCGATGCTGGCCCCGTCCAGCCCCGCCCGCGCCGCCCGCAACGGCTCGTTCAGGTCAAGCTCCCGCCCGTGTCGCTCCAGGAACGGCACGTACCGAACACCCATCCGGAGCTTCAGCCGCATCGGGAGCGCGCCCGAACCGACCATGCTCGTCAACGAGCCGTACCGCACCGGGTGCGGCCGGCCGCCACGCCACAGCGCGTCCCGGCCCGCCACCTCCACCAGACGCCCGCCCTGACCCAGCGCCCCGATCAGCCGCCGCGTCTCCGTGTACCCCGACGACAGCAGCTGCACCGCCGCGTCCGCGGCCACTCCGGACACGTGCTCCGTACGAAGCCGACCTCCCACCCGCGACGTCGCCTCGTACACCCGCACCCCCACGCCCGACCCCAGCAGTCGCCACGCCGCCGCCAGACCCGCCGGCCCGGCGCCGACCACCGCAACGCTCCGCTCGCTCCGTTCCATCCCGCGATGCTACTCGAGAAAGAGCCCGCGGACCACCTCCCGGTCCGCGGGCTCTCTCGATCCCCGCACGCCCCGCTTCCCCGCCGGGGCCCCCGCACAACGCCTACCTCACACCGCCGTCGACTTCCACCTCCCGAACGGCAGCGTCGGCTCCGGCCGCACCTTGCCGCCCCAGATGAACGCCGAGATCCGCGGCTTCGGCGCAGGCGCGCCCGCCGCGTGGATCACGATCCCCACGGGTTCGTCCCGCTCTATGCCTTCCAGGTCGTGCTGCTTCACCCTCTTGCTCCTCGCCATCAGTCCCCCCATCGCGGGCATACCCAGGGCACACCCCACCACGCTCGTAGAGGGCACGGCCCGTGCCCGCCGGGCGCGCAATCCATAAACCATTGGAGCGCTGTGACTTACGACGCGGTCCGCTCGTCGGTCGGGGCAGAATGTGTCCCCTCGGGAGGACAGGGGGGTGTGTCCGTTCGACACGCGCGCAGCCACTGGCGGTAGCCGGGGAGGCCGAGGCGGTGGAAGATGAGCGCGTCGACGGCGTCGCGGAGGAGGATCTCGGTGAGGGGGTACTGTCCGTCATCGGTGTCGAAGAGGCCGGAGACGGCCTCGTCGGCGAGGGCGAGGATCTCGTCGCGGGTGAGACCGGCCTTGTAGTCCTCGATACGGTCTTCGACCCACTCGGTGTAGCGGTGTCTCGGGGACCGTGTGCTCACGCGGGGTCCTCGTCGAGGAGGGAGCGGGCGAGGGCGAGGGGCGAGCGGCCCTGGTCGCGAGCGAGGTCGAGGAACTCGGCGGCGGCGGCGGCGGGTCGTCTGGTGGGGGC
>JBKGZE010000458.1:0-2568 GCA_046545735.1 Gemmatimonadota bacterium
GAGCTCGGCCTCGCTCATCACGACGTGGAGCGGCGCGTCCGGCCGGAGCGAGCGGTGGACCTCCCGGAGCAGGAAGCCGTCCCACCAGCTCACGTGGTTCGCCAGCAGGAGCACCGGGAGCTCGCCCGGGATCCACGCCGCCCCCTCGAGCCCGCGGACGTGGATCCCGTCGAGCCGCCGCCGCATCCACGGCCGGAACACCAGCTCGAATCCCGCCCAGACCCGCGGCGAGTAGCGCGTCTTCATCGCAGGAGCGCCTCGAGCCGGGCCCGGTCCCCGGTCGCGGGCTCGCCGTTCTCCAGCACGAAGCGCACGACCTCGGGGAAGAGCGCCGGCGGGAACCGGTCCCGGGCGTCCGGGAGCAGGCGCACCAGGGCGCGGAGGTCTGCTTCAACCTCCTGGCCGCGGCCGAAGACGCCCGGCAGGTAGAAGCCGCTCATCAGGCGGATGTAGCGGAGATCGGCCGCGTCCGGCGCCTCTGCGACCACGGCGTCCATGAGCGCGAACCCCTCACGGAGGTTCCGGAGCCGTTCCCGAGGCCAGCCGCCGTGCTTGGCCAGGAGCGCGGTGAACGAGCCGCGGTACGCCCGCAGGAGCCGGCCCCGCGCCGGCGGCAGCGGGTCCCGTCCGGACTCCAGCCGGTCGACGGCGTCCAGGCCGGCGTGAACCGAGGCCTCGTCGTCCACCGCCTGGATCCAGAGGCGCCCGAGGGCCGTGAGGGAACGGTCGGCCGCGGTGGACGGCGCCCGCGCCTCCACCCGCTCCAGCGCGACCGCCTCGCGATCCGCCGTTCCCGACGTCTGTTGGGCTCCCAGGCCTGCCGGCCCGACCAGCAGGATCGCGCCGACCCCGAGCATGGCCGCCGCCCGGACGGCCGCACGCCCGAGAGCCGGCCTGCGACTCCGCAGCAGCGCGCCCGCGCCCAGCCTGAGCTTCGTGCCGGGCCTGGTGTGCGCCCTGCGGGTCAGGTTGTCGAAGCCGTTGTCGCGGATCGCATGGTGGATGCCCCGGTACACCTCCGCGGCGACCGCCACGGGCCGCCGGTAGAAGTCGGGGAGCCGGGCGATGGCCGGGAACGCCCGGTCGTACTCCGCCTCGGCCGCCGCCATCAGCCGCTCGAGCAGCGCCCGGTACCCCTCCTCGACCCGGCCCGTCCGCGCCATCCGCTCCAGGTCGGACCGCTCGAGCCCGTGCTCCCGGAGCCAGTCGGTCGGAAGGTAGAGCCGCCCCGCCTCCAGGTCCTCGCCTACGTCCCGGAGAATGTTCGTCAGCTGCATGGCGTGCCCCAGCGCGGCCGCGCGATCCAGCATCCACGGGTCCCGGATCCCGAACAGCTCGGTCATCCAGAGCCCCACCACCGACGCCACCCGGAAGGTGTAGCTCCGGAGCTCCTCCAGCGTGCGGTACTCCCGCCCGCGGACGTCCATGCGCATGCCCTCGATCAGCTCCGCCGCGTACCCGAACGGGACCCCCGCCGCCCGCATCCCGCCCATGACCCGGTCCGCCAGCGCGTTCCCCGTCTCCGCTCCCTCGTACGCCCGCCTCGAGAGCTCGAGCCAGGCATCCAGCCGCGCCTCGAGCTCCGCCGCCGGCAGGTCGACCCCGTCCACCAGGTTGTCCGTGTACCGGCACCACGCGTACACGCCGGTCACCTGCTCGCGCCGGCCCGCCGGGAAGAGCCGGCTCGCGAAACGGAACGACTTCGCGTGCTCCTCCATCAGGCGCTCCCAGCCGCCCACCGGCGGCAGCTCCACGCCGACCGGGAGCACGGCCTCCTCGGCCGTGCGGAGCCACTCGTCCAGCAGCGCCCCCACGATCGGGTCGCCGGGGAGCAGCCCGGCCGCCTCGCGGGACACCTCAGCGACCTCCTCACGGAGCCGCTCCAGCGCCCGGTCGAGCGGCGAGCGCCCCGCGGCGTCCCGCTCCCGCAGCCGACGCCCTACCTCCACGGCGTCGAGCCCGTCCTCCAGCTCCACGTACGCCCGCGGCCATGTCCACAGACCCCGCTGGTAGTCCAGCAGCGGCGGCTTGCCGGTCGGCACGTGCGGGCAGTAGTCGAGCAGGTCGTCCAGCATCTGGTAGACGACGCCGATCCCGCGACCCACCTCCTCGTACCGATGGACGTCCCAGGCGCCACGGAGGGTGGCGGCCGCCGCGAACGCCGCCCCTACCAGCTCGCCCGACTTCCCGCCGACGATCGCTTCGTACTCCGGCCAGCTCAGCACCCGACCCGCCGACCGCGCCTGCTCCTTTTCCCCCGCCACCGTACGCTCCACCGCTCGCGCGAACAGGTCGAACCAGTCCACGCTGCCGGTGGCCGCGGCCAGGCGGTAGGCCGCCGTCAGCAGGTGGTCGCCCTCCACCAGCGCCGCCGCGACGCCGCGGCTCGCCACCAGCGTCGGCCGACCCCGACGCTCCGCCGCGCCGTCGACCACGTCGTCGTGCACCAGCGACGCTTCGTGCGCCAGCTGCACCGCCGCCAGGGCGCGCCACAGCGCCGTAGCCGAGTCCCGTCCCGCGCCCGCTGCGCCCGCCCGGTGAGGCTGGTCGCCAGCTCGAAGGCATCCC
>JBKGZE010000459.1:0-2568 GCA_046545735.1 Gemmatimonadota bacterium
CGCCGGGGGTACGCCGGGATGGTGGCGGGTCCGCCGGGCGGCCGCGATCGCGGCGACGAGCGCCGCCCCTCCTCGACGGAGGTTCTCGGCCGCATCGACGATGCCGCTCGGGCCGGGGGAAAGGAAAGGTCGCGAACGTGCAGATTCGGCTCTCGGTCACGCTCTCCGGTGGCGCATCGCTCGGGGCGTACCAGGCGGGTGCCATGGCGGCGCTGCTGGTGGCGATCCAGGATCGGATCGAGGCGGGCGACGACCGGGTCCGGCTGGAGGCGGTGGGCGGCGCCTCGGCCGGTGCGCTGGTGGCCCTCTTCTCGGCCCACGCGCTGGCCCGGGGGATCGACCCGGTGGCGCTGCTGCGGACGACCTGGGTGGAGCGGGTCTCGCTCGACCTGCTGCGCTCCCGCCACGGCCGGGCGCCCCTCGACTTCGAGGCGATGCGTGATGGGCTCCGGGGCGTGCTCGGGGCGGACGGGGGCGCGCCGCGGCACCCGCCCTCGCGGACGCCCCAGCCCACCCCCGTGGTGCTCCACGTCTCCCTCACCGGGCTCCAGGGGCTCACCTACCCGATCCGGTCGATCCGCCGCGAGCAGGACATCACCGGCGTCACCTACGCCGACTGGGGGTGGTTCACGCTCGAGCCGGGCGACGGCCCCGAGCGGCTGTTCGAGCCGCCCGACGCCTCGCCGCTCGACTTCGTCCTGGCCTCCGCCGCCAACCCAGGCGGCTTCGCGCCCCGGCTCCTCGACCGCGGGAGGGATGCGCCCGCGTACGAGGCGCGCGGCATCCGCGACCTCCCCGATCACGGCCGCCTCTGGTACGGCGACGGCGGGCTGGTGCAGACGGAGCCGCTGGGCCGTGTGCTGGCCGCCGGCAGGCTGCGGGGCGACCACGCCGGCGGGCGCGGGGTTCGGCGCGTCCAGGTCGTCGTCGATCCGCGCTCCGAAGAGCCGTCCGGGAGCGGCCGGTGGACGAACCCCGGAGACGTGCCCCGGTGGGAGGAAGGGCTCAGCCGCGCCCTCGCCATCCTCCCCGCCCAGATCCTCTACGACGACCTGCGGCGGACGGAGAAGCGGAACACCCGTCTCGACTGGGCGGACGCCCTCACCGACGCGCTGGCACCGCACCTGGACGCCGGGGCCGCGGACGCACTGGATCGCGTGCTGGCGACCATGGCCGAGGACCGTGCCTCGCTCCGGCGCGACGAGCCGCGACCGGGTCGCGAGGAGCCGGACCAGGCGGGCGAGAACCCGCGCGACAAGCTGTACCGCGCCGTCGCCGAGGTGGCGGGGCTGGCGGCGAAGGAGCGGGTGGCGGTGGACGTCATCTCGCCGCGATTGATCAGCGACGAGTGGGACGAGGAGGTGCCCGCGCTCCTGGCCGGGGAGTTCCTCGGCGATTTCGGCGGGTTCCTCCGCGAAGAGCTCCGCCAGAGCGATTTCTGTCTGGGCTATCATAGCGGTCGGGTGTGGCTGGAGCGGGCCCTGCCGGAGACGGAGCTCGACGGCGCCACGGTCGAACGGCTGCTGGACGCGGTCGACCAGCAGAGCCCCGGCGACTGGCGGGAGGCGAACCGGGGGGAAGCCGGGATCCGGAGCCTGCCCGTGCGCGCACGGCTCCGGCTCGCCCGGTACGCGGCCCACATGGGCCGGGTGATCGCGACCGCCCTGCTGCGCAGGTGATCGGCAGCGCGGGCACTGGAGCGGCCCGGCGGTCAGCGTCCGGCGTGAGCGCCCGGAGTCAGTGCCCGGAGTCAGTGCCCGGAGTCAGTGCCCGGACGATCGCGCTCGCGATTCGCGGCAGTGGGCGGTGACATATCCAGCCAGCGGCGGCCAGAGCTCGAAATCGACCCGGGCCCGCACCGTGGCCGGGAGCTCGCCGTCGGCCGCCTCGCCGCATACCCGCCCAGGATTGCGCGCCGTGAGGCGCTCGAGGGCGTCCAGGAGCGAGCGCTCCACCACGGGCCCGGGCACCGGCGGCGCCTCCATCCGCCGGAGATCTGAGACCTCGAACGCCGCGGCCTCCCGGTCGCCCCCCAGCGGCTGCCCGCCCAGGAGCAGGCTCTCCTCCACCCGGATCTCGGCCCGGCCCACCAGCCCGAGCTCCGACAGCCGCGGCTCCAGCTCCTCACGAAGATGGGGGAAGCGCCGCGGGAGCCACCCGCTCGCCGCGAAAGGGGCCCAGGTGAACGGTACGTCGGATAGGACCCAGAAGTCGGCCGTGACCCGGTGTCGTCGGGGCAGCCCGCCCGGCGAATCCCGCCGCTCCACGAGCGCGCGGAGGACGTAATGGTCGGCGGTCCGGCCGGCGAGGGGACGGTCACGGACGCCGCGGATCAGCTCCACGCTCAACGTGTCGTACGCAGCCGCCGGCGCGCGCTCCCAGCCGCGCACCAGCAGCGAGCCCGGGCCCGCAACCACCGGCGCGTTGTCCCGCAGCACCGCCACGGCGCTCGCCAGCGTGAGCGGCCCGCCCTCCGGCACCACCCACGTGACCTCCGGGCCCTGGACAACCCGCAGCGGCACCCGGTCGCCAGACGACGACGCCTCCAAGGGCCGCACGACATAGCTG
>JBKGZE010000460.1:0-2565 GCA_046545735.1 Gemmatimonadota bacterium
ACCCGGGCGAGCATGGCGTCCTCGCTCTCGATCGTCCGCTCGATCGGGATCAGGACGTGCGACGCTTCCGCCTCGCCCTCGGTCCGGCTCTCCACCCGGATGACGTGGTACCCGAACCGCGTGAGGACCGGCTCGGTCACCTGACCGACCCGGGCGTCCCATACGGCCTCCTCGAACGACGGCACCATCTGCCCGCGGGTGAACGTGCCCAGGCTGCCGCCCCGCGTGGCCGACTCCTCATCTGCGCTCTCGCGTTCGGCGACCTCCGCGAAGTCCGCACCCCCGAGGATCTCCTGACGGACCTCGCGGGCCTGCTCGAGCGCCGCGGCCGTGTCCGCCGCCGTCGGCCGCTTGTCCACGGCCACGACGCGCACTTCGGCGCGGGCGGGGCGCTGGAAGTCGTCGCGGTGCTCCCTGTAGTAGCCGGCGACGGCGCGATCCTCGATCGTCACCTCGGCATCGGATACCAGCTGGCGCGGGTCGAGGGCGACGTAGCGCATCGATGCCGTCTCGTTCCGCTCCTTGTAGAGTCGCCACAGCTCGCCCTCCGTGACCACCACGCCCGCCGCCACCTGCTGGAAGAGCTTGTTCCGGGGAATCACGCTCCGGTAGTAGTCCTCCAAGTCACGGAGCAGCTGTGGGTCCGGCGCCGATGCCAGGAACTGGTGGTACTTGTCCAGGTCGAACTGGCCCTCCGTCATGAACGCCGGATTGTTGGCCAGCTCGGGGGGCGGGGCGAACCGGGCCGCCTGCCGGATCTCCTCGTCCGTCACCCGGATCCCGCGCTTCGCGAGCTCCTGCGCGATCAGCCGGTCCATCACCACCTGCTCGAACGCCTGCTCCTCGAGCTGGCGGTTCTCCGGGCCGGTGACGGGGGTTCCCTCCTGCTGCCGCTGATCGTACAGGTTCCGGTACACCTGCTGGTACTCCTGGTACATGATCGCCGACCCGTTCACGGATCCCAGCCGACCACCCGTGACGGCGCCCGCGCTCCGGCCGCTCATGTCCATGCCCCACTCGAATACCATGAGAGCCACGAAAGCCAATGCTGTAATCAGCATGATCCACTTCGTGTTCTCACGCATCTGCTGCATCATACGACCACGACTCCTCCGCTGGACGGCGATTCCCTCCGCACAAGCGGCCAAAGATACCGATCCGATGGCTACCCTACAACCACGCGCGGGTTCGCGGGGTTCGCGCACGGGCGTTCACGTTGACAGCCTCGCAAAGCCGTGTCTATCTTGCTCCGCTCACCGACGTTCCTTGCCCGACGCGTCCCCAGGAGTAGTGATGTCCGACGCGCATCGCGACGAAATCACCAAGCTCGAATCCCTCTACGAGGAGCACCCCGAGGGCCGGATCTTCACGCCGCTCGCCGAGGCCTATCGCAAGGCGGGGGAGCTTGAGCGCGCCCACCAGGTGCTGGCCGACGGCCTCGATCGACACCCGGACTACTCGAGCGCCCACGTCGTCCTCGGCCGCGTCCTCATGGACCAGGGCCGCACCGACGAGGCCGACGCCGAGTTCCGCCGCGTCCTCGAGCTGGATCCGCACAACCTCATCGCCATCCGCGCCCTCGGCGACCTCGCCCGCTCCCGCGGCGACCAGACCGCGGCTCTCGAGTACTACCACCGGCTCCTGGAGCAGGAATCGAACGACGAGGTACGGGAGATCGTGGAGGAGCTGAGCCGCGGGATCCCGGCGGAACCAGAGCTCCACGAGGAGGCACCCGGAGAGCCTGATCTCCACGAGTGGGCGCCGCCCGACTCCGCTGAGGCCGACGAGGACTGGCGGATCTCGTCGGAGCTGGAGTCGGATCTGGAGTCGGAGCCCGGGGGCTGGGTCGGCGCCGCGCCCGACCCAGACGTTCGGGACGAGCGAGAGGACGCGCTCGACAATGAACCCGAGCCGGCGGACGACGACGAACCCGAGCCGACCGACGAGGGCTGGGTCGGCGGCGTTATCGAGCGGGAGCCCGAGCTCGAGGCGGAGCCCGGCGCGCAAAGTGACGAAGGGCCGTATCCGGCCGAGCCGGAGGATACGGAGGTCCGAACGGAGACGATCGCCCAGGTCTACGCCAGACAGGGGCTGTACGACCGGGCGGCGGAGATCTACCGGGGCCTGGTACGGGCTCGCCCGGACGACCCCGATCTTCATGAGCGGCTGGAGGAAATGGAGCAGCTCGCGGCCCAGGCGGGTCACGAAGAGGTGGACGCCGTGTCCGGTGTTCAGCCGGAATCGGAGTCGGCGGACGAGGAGGCGCTGCTCGACCTCGGTTCGTACGAGTCGGTGGAACCGGATATCGCGAAGGAGCCGGACGAGCTCGAGCAGTTCGCTGTCGAGGGACTTCAGACCTCCGAGGTGGATGTCGAGGGCGCCGAGGGCGAGTGGATGGAAGGCTTCGAGTCGGAAGAAGATGTTTTCGACGCGAGCCTGCACGCCGCCCCCGAGCCGGAGGACGAGGAACGAGACGCGCCCGAGTCCGGGTTCGCGATGGCCGGGTCCGGGTCCGCGGAGCCCGAGCCCGAGGAGTCGGTGGACGAGTCGCCCCCGATCCGCGAC
>JBKGZE010000461.1:0-2561 GCA_046545735.1 Gemmatimonadota bacterium
CGCGGCCCGCCAGAACAACCAGTACGGAGGCGTGCCGCGCCCCTCCGCACGCCACGCCCGTCAGGTGGGCCTCTCCAACGACGCGGCGTCCCCGGACTGAGCGGGCGCCGTGACGGCGGAGCCAATTCGGGCCAGTCGGTCCTGGCCTGCGCAGCCCGCGTCTGGGCGCTCACACACTTCGAGGAGGTACCGGCGCCCGTGCGGAAGGTGGAGGCGCGCGGCCGCTGAGCAGGCACGGACCGGCCGGCGTTCGCCCGGAGCGGCGCCTCACCCGCGGTCGACATCCGCGGTGAGCACGCCCGACTCCCGCAGGATCCCCGTGCGCGATCTCCCGCCCGGAGCGCCTTCGCCGTGACCTTTCCACTCGGCGTGCTGATCACGGCCCTGGTGACCTGGGCGCTCGTACGGCTCTTCGGGGCGGGCGCTACTTTCGCCGCCCTGCTCGGCGTCGTGACGTATTCGCAGGTGGTGAGAGTGGCACAGTACGTCCTGGGCCTGACCCAGGGCGTGGTGATCGATGTGGGTCGGCTCGACTCCGTCCACGACGTCGGCTTCAGCCTCGCCCGGATTCTCGATCAGCCCGAAACCCCTGACCTGCTGGTGAGCCTCGCCGCGAGGGTCGACCTGTTCACGCTCTGGGCCACGGCCCTCGTAGCCGTGGGCGTCCGCGTGGTGGCCGGCCTTGACCGGGCGAGCGCCTGGGTCGTGGCCCTGGTGGTGTGGCTGCTCGGCGCCGTGCCGATTCTGGTGGGAGCGCTGCTGGGCGGGTGAGTGGAGCCGGTCGCAGAGCCGGAGGGGCACCGGTGGCCCCGACCGGGGCGCGCCGGATCAGTCCTGATCCAGCGCCCGGGTCCGGGCCACCGCGTCCTCCAGGTCGTCGAGGACCGCGTACAGCCGGCTCATAGCCACCTCCGGCTCCAGCGGCAGGTTGTCCAGCTCCCAGATGGACTCCATCAGGGCGTGCCCGATCTCCTCGTGCATGGCCAGGAGCTTGCCGCACGAGCTGGACCGCGCCAGCGCCAGGCGCCGCGCGGCGGGCGTGTCGCTGACCCGGACCTTCAATCCTTCCGCGGAACACCCCGGGCAGCAGCTGCCGCACTCCGGGCAGGAGACGAGGCGAGCGTCCACCTCCGCGCCGCAGGAGCGGCACCGTGTGATCGGCCTCGATGTGGTCGACGTGGTCATGAGTCCAGCTCTGAGCGAGAAACAAATGGTTGCACACTCCGACGATAACCACGATCCGCCCCGACTGCTGTGGGGCGCTGCCTGATTTCCGCGCGGGAGAATGTAGGGAAGTCTCCGGAGGGTCTGTCCGGCGATCACGGGCTCGCTGCCGTGCCGCCCCCCAGGCTCGGGTTCCGCTCCCAGGGGCCCGGCTTCCGGGCCCGGCACCGCCCGCGGCGGCCACCTGCCGAAACGAGCACGCCCCGCCGGCGCCTCGGAAGCGCTGACGGGGCGCGGTACCGCGGGCTCGAGGCGTCAGCCGCCCTGGACGTTGTCGAACTCGTCCGTGTCGAGTCCCTCGTGCACGCGCTGGACCCACTCGGGGTCCAGCTCCTCCACGTCGGGACCGGTCCGGCCGAAGTAGAACTCGTACTCCCCGTCGTTCACCATGACGCGGCACTCTCCGCCGTGACTGGCCGCGTAGTCCCGGACGCACTTGGGCGGCTCGCCCTTGCACGCCGGCTCCGGGCCGCCGGTGTTCCGTTCCCGATCGAACCAGGCGATCAGCCGCAGGTCCTTCTCACCCTCGCACGCTCGGCTCCGGGCCTCCTGCTGGGCCCGCTCCAGCGTCGCATCGTCCATGGCCACCGGGATATTCGACATCTGGCTAACGTCCATCGTCTTCCTCCTTCTTCGGGGAGCGTGTCGCGAACGGCCGCCGCCGCGACGGAAACGTCGCCACTGCCGCGATCCATGCGGCGGCTGAAGTTGTGGGGCGTTGATAGTTGCAGGTCGTATGCCACCGCCCGGGCACCCGACGTGCCCGGCATCAGCGGGGCAGCGTGTCCACCGGTGCGGAGTCCCCGGGCTCCGGTCCCGGCTGCCGCGCCGGCGGCACGTCGCCCCAGCCGGGCAGCGAGTCGAGGGGCACGCCGAGCGGCTCCTCCCGCTCGGTCGGCGCGGTGTCGGGCTCGGCCACCCGCCGGGTCTCGGCCGCGCGCGGCAGCCTGGGTCGGCCGAGGTAGCGATCGCCCTCGCGGTCCGCCTCGTCGCGGTCGCCTTCGAAGAGGCCGGCCACGAAGGCGACGACGCGGCGGCCCAGGTCGCCGGCGCCCCGCGCGATCCGGCGGAAGAACCCGGGCTCGGCGCGCTCGCCGGCGGGGCAGGTCTCCGCGGGGAGGTCCGAGGCGAGGAAGATCTCGGTAGCGGGGGAGCCGGTCTCGGGGCGGCACCCTTCGGCCAGGACGAGGCCGGAAGCCGGGTCGATCGGGCGCTCCACGACGGCTTCCGGACGCCGCCAGTCGTTCGCGGCGCCGGCGTCCAGGCGCCGCATGGCCCGGCCCCAGACGGGCGCGGCGAGCCGCCCCCCGGAGCCCCGGGCGACGATGGGGCCGGGG
>JBKGZE010000462.1:0-2560 GCA_046545735.1 Gemmatimonadota bacterium
TGCCGCCCCGGGACGTGGACGCGGTGGCCCGCTACATCATGCGTCGGCTGTGGGGTGAAGCCTGACGGCTGAGCCCTCACCGCTCGTCGGGTGCACCCTCGATCTCCAGCTGCGACATCTTGTTGAACAGCGTCTTCCGGCTCACGCCCAGGAGCTCGGCTGCGAGGGTCCGGTTGCCCCCCGTGTCGCGCAGGGCCTCCCGGATCAGACGAGCCTCGAGCGCGACCTGGGCGCGGGCCACCGCTTCCGGCAGCGTGGGCCGGGTTCCGCCGGCGTCCGCCGTCCCGACCGTGGCATCGTCCCCCGCGGCCGGGCGGCGGGCGCCTGCGATCCGTGGCGGAAGCTCCGCGATCCCGATCGCCGTACCGGACGTCAGGGCCAACGCGTGCTCGAGGGCGTTCTCGAGCTCCCGCACGTTCCCCGGCCACGCGTAGCCCACGAGGAGGGAGAGGGCATGGGGAGCGATGGGCAGGGCGGGCACGCCGAGCCGACGGGCGTGCCGGGCAATCAGGTGATCGGCCAGGAGCGGCACGTCCTCGGGGCGCTCGCGGAGGGGCGGGAGCCGAAGGGCCACCACGTTCAGACGCCAGTACAGGTCCTCCCGGAACCGGCCGGCATCGACCTCTTCCTGGAGGTCGCGGTTGGTGGCCGCCACCACCCGCACGTCCACGTCGATAGGCCGCTCAGACCCGACCCGTCGGACTTCTCCGTCCTGGAGCGTGCGCAGCAGGCCGGTCTGTGCCGCCGGTGACAGCTCGCCCACCTCGTCCAGGAAGAGGGTGCCGCCGTGCGCCTGCTCGAAGGCGCCGCGGCGGGCGGTGCGGGCGTCGGTGAACGCGCCCTTCTCGTGCCCGAAGAAGGTGGACTCGATGAGCGTCTGGGGCACCGCCCCGCAGTTCACGGCCACGAACGGTCGTTCCCGACGCGGCGAATGGTGGTGGATGGCCCGGGCCACCAGCTCCTTTCCCGTGCCGCTCTCGCCCAGGATGAGGACCGCCGTATCGAGCGGGGCGACCCGGGCGATCACCCGGAAAACCGCCGCCATCCCGGCGGACTCGCCGATCATGTTCTCCGGTCGGAACCGCGCTTCCACCTGGCTCTCGAGCGCCTCGACCCGCTGCTGGAGCCTGCGGGTCTCGAGCGCGCGCCGGATCACGAGTTGAAGCTCGTCGTTGTCGAACGGCTTGGTGATATAGTCGAACGCGCCGTTCTTCATCGCTTCCACGGCCGACGGGATCGAGCCGTGAGCGGTCATGATGATCGTCGGCGGGGTGGGGGTGAGCGTCTCCTGCAGCGCCCGCATGGTGGCCACCCCGTCCATCCCGTTCAACCGCAGGTCCAGGAGCGCCAGGTCCGGTCGGAACGCGGGTGCCTCCGCCGCGGCGGCTTCGCCGCTCTCCAGGGCCAGGACGGTGTAGCCGGCCTCCTCCAGGAGGGATGTGAGGACCCTCCGGATCGTCCGTTCGTCATCCACCACCAGGAGTCGCGCGCTCATGAGCGGGCCCGTTCCGGCAGTCGGATGGTGACGCTCGTCCCGGCACCGATCTGGCTGTCGATCTCCATCTGGCCTCCGTGGCGCTGGATGATACCGTAACAGATGGACAGGCCCAGACCGGTCCCCGTTGTCTTGGTGGTGAAGAACGGGTCGAAGACCCGCTCCACGTGCTCGGGCGGAATTCCGCCGCCGGTATCGACGACCCGGAGTTCGACCCTCCGGCCGAGCCGCGTGGCGGCGATGTGTAGCCGTCCGCCTTCCGGCATCGCCTGGAGCGCGTTCAGTACGACGTTCAGGATGACCTGGCGGAGCAGAGCCGGATCGGCGTGGAGCGGGAGCGACCCGGGGCCATCGATGGTGACCTCCACGCCCTGCGTCCGGGCCCGCACCCGAACCAGAGTGAGGCTGTGGTCCAGGATCTCCCGGAGGTCGACCGGCTCCAGCGACGGGTCTTCGGGGCGCGCGAACGACAGGAGCCCGGCCACGATCTCGTCGATGCGGTCCACCTCCTCCAGCAGGTCGCCCACCAGCTCGTGCCGTCGGCTGCCCTCGGGATAGTCGCCCCGGATCAGCTGGATCGCCGACCGGATCCCCGTCAGCGGGTTGCGGATCTCGTGCGCGGCTCCCGCCGCGAGCTCGCCGGCCGTGGCCAGCCGCTCCGCGCGGTACATCCGGCGGAGGCGGGCCTTCTGCTGACTCAGGAGCGCGGCGTTCTCGCACGCCAGCGCCGCCTGCCCGGCCAGCGCCAACAGCAGGTCGTGCTGCCCGGGGCTCGGCCAGCCCGGGTCGTCCGGGCGTACCAGCAGGAAGCCCGTCAGCCGGTTCATCGCCACCAGCGGCACGCACGCCGTGACCCCGAGCCCCGACAGCACGTCCCGTTCGGCGGCCTCCAGGAACTCGGCCACCCCGGCGTTCCGCCCGAGCAGGAGCGGCTCCTCGTTCACCCGGAGCCAGCGGACCAGCCGACCGTCCGGCGGGAACGCGGTCCTCGAAAGCGGCCCCGCTTCGACGCCGCGCGCCGCGATGAGGCGGTAGGGGCCGTCGTCGTCATCGCGGAGGAAGAGG
>JBKGZE010000463.1:0-2538 GCA_046545735.1 Gemmatimonadota bacterium
GTTCTCCACCTCGGCCGTCGACCGCTATCTGGCGGAGGGCCGACCGGTGTTCGTGGACTTCACCGCCGCCTGGTGCATCAGCTGCCAGGTCAACGAGCGCGTGGCGCTGAACACCGCCGCCGTGCGTGCCGCGTTCGACGACCACGACGTGGCGCTCCTCAAGGCGGACTGGACCCGCCGCGACCCGGCGATCACCGAGGCGCTGGCGTCGTTCGGCCGGGCCGGCGTGCCGCTGTACGTGCTCTACTCGCCCGACTCGACCGCCGCGCCCCGGATCCTGCCCGAGCTGCTGACCCGGAAGATCGTGCTGGATGCGCTCCGGGAGACGTTGGGGGAGCCCCGCGGCCGTCAGGCTGGCGTCGGGCGGGGTGACTGACGCATCCTCATCCGTCGGCCGCTGCCCTGCACGGGGCCTCGGCAGCTACACTGAACACACCTTGAGGGAGGGATCCATGCCCGCACGCTGGACTGTCACCGGCTTCGCCCTGACCCTGGCGGCCACGCTCGCGCTCGTCGCCGCCGGACCCGTGCCGTCGCCCGAGATCGGCGCCCCGGCCCCGACCTTCGAGCTGCCGGACACCTACGGCGAAAGCCACAGCCTCGAGCAGTACCGGGGCTCGTGGGTGGTCCTGGAATGGCTCAACTACGGCTGCCCCTACGTGGTGAAGCACTACCGGAGCGACAACATCCCGGCGCAGCAGCGGAAGTGGACCGATCAGGGCGTGGTCTGGCTGAACGTGGTGTCATCCGCGCCCGGCAAGCAGGGCTACTACGAGCCGGCCGAGATGAACGAGCAGTCCGAGGAGTGGGGGAACGCGGCCACAGCGGTGCTCCTCGACCCCGAGGGTACGGTCGGCCACCTCTACGAGGCCAAGACCACGCCCCACATGTACGTCATCGACCCGGAGGGCACGCTGGTCTACATGGGCGGCATCGACGACATCCCCAGCGCCCGCGAGCAGGACCTGGAGCGCGCCACCCAGCTGGTCGACCAGGCCCTCGAGGAGGGGACCGCCGGCCACGCCATCAGCGTCCCGGTCTCCCGGCCCTACGGCTGCTCGGTGAAGTATAAGTAGTGGCTGGTGGCTGGTGGCTCGTGGCTCGTGGCTGGTGGCTGGTGGCTGGTGGCTAGGCGTCCTCGCGGATGCTGGTGGCGGGGTCGACGCGGGTCGCTCGCAGCGCTGGCAGCAGTGACGCGGCGAGCGCCACCAGCCCCAGCGCGACCGGCACGCCCACGAACACGACGGGGTCGTGGGTGGTCACTTCGAACAGGAACCCTTCCAGCAGCTGGCCCGTGCTCCAGGCCAGGGCGAGCCCACCGATGAGTCCGAGGGCGGCCAGGCGTCCGCCGTGGGCCAGGAGCATGCGACGGACGGCGCCGGCGGTGGCGCCCAGCGCGATCCGGACGCCGATCTCTCGACGCCGTCGGGCCACCAGGAAGGACAGGACGCTGTAGATCCCCAGCGCGGCGATCCCCACGGCGATCGCGGCCAGCAGCGTGAGGAGCGTGGCGGCGAACCGGGGTCCGGCCACGGTCTGGCCGAACAGCTCGCGCAGCGACGGGACGCGGTCCAGCGGGATGCGGCGGTCGGTCGCGCGCACCTCTGCCCTGATGGCGCGGGCGAGGGCGTCCTCATTGGGCCCGCGCGCGACCAGCACGATCGGGCTGAACCGGCCGTAGTAGGGCAGGAAGAACTCGGGCTCGGGCGGCTCACCTGGCCAGGCGAAGCGCATGCCGGCCGTGAGGCCCACGACCTCGACGGTGTCGCCGGTGATCACCAGCCGCTGTCCGATGGCTCCGTCCGGCAGGAATCGCTCGGCGAACGCGCGACTCACCACCACCGCGCGCGCGCCCTCGGGCCCGACATCGCCGGAGTTCAACCCGCGGCCCTCCTCGATGGACAGCCCGAACACGTCGAAGTACCCGGGTGTGACCGCGCGGATGTAGCCGTGCGGACGCTCCGCTCCTTCCTGCACCACGCGATCGAGGATCGTCACTCCGGTGGTGTAGTTGTTCAGTCCGTGCTGCGGGGCCGTGGTCCCGAAGGCCACGGCGGCCACTTCGGGCCGGGCCGCCAGCCGCTCCCGGATCCCGTCGACGAAGGCGAGGCGGCTGGGCAGATCATCGAAGCCATCGGGGGGAATGTCCACCCGCATCATGCGGATGCCCTCGATCGTGTAGCCCATGTCGATGGAGGTGAGCGCCGAGAAGCTGCGGACCAGGAGCCCCGCCCCCACCAGCAGGGTCGCGGCCAGCGCGACCTGCGATGCCACCAGCGCCGCCTGGAGCCGGCGGTCCCGCCGGTCGTCCGTCGCACGGTAGCCCGCGTTCGCCACAGGGGTGGCGGCCCGGCCCGTGAGCCGGAGCCCCGGCACCACCCCGGCGATCAGTGCGGCCAGCAGGGTGAACCCCCCCGCCGCAGCGAACGTCGGCCCGTCCAGCCGGACCCATTGCAGCTGCGGGATGTCCGGAGGCGCGTGCGCCAGGGCGATCCGCACGGCGGCCACGGCCAGAAGCACACCGAGGAGCCCGCCCCC
>JBKGZE010000464.1:0-2526 GCA_046545735.1 Gemmatimonadota bacterium
GCCTGCTTCATGACCCCGGGACGTTCACGCTGGTGGCGGGTTCGACCTGGCGGGAAGACGAGCGGGTGATCCTGGAGCCGGTGCGCGTGCTGGGACGGAGTCGCCCGCTGCGGCTGGTCATCGCGCCGCACCAGCCCACGGAGGCCCACCTCGAGGCGCTGGAGCGGCGGCTCGACCGACAGTCGCTCCGGCACACCCGCCTCGGCGCGCTGCTGGAGGGCGGGGAGGCGACACCGGCGGAAGCGCCACCGGTGGTGGTGGTGGACCGGCTCGGGATCCTGGCCGACCTGTACGCGCTGGGCGACGCCGCGTACGTCGGGGGCGGCTTCGGGGGGAGCGGCCTGCATTCCGTCGTCGAGCCGGCCGCCCTCGGGGTGCCGGTCCTCTTCGGCCCGGCCCATGGCAACGCCCGGGAAGCGGGCGCGCTCGCCGCGGCCGGTGGCGGGTACGTGGTCGATGGCGAGGGCGGGTTCGAGGACCGTCTACGCGAGCTGGTCGACCGGTCGGGGCTGGCGGCGGAGGCGGGCGCCCGGGCCCGGGCCTACGTCCGCTCCGAGACGGGGGCCGCCGAGCGAAACGCGAGGCTGATCGTGGACCTGCTGCAGGCACCTCCGCCCGCCGCGCGTGTATAGCCTGACTCCATGAGCCACACGGATGACATGAGGGCGCGCGTCGCCGTCCGGTTGCCCGGCCCGCTGCGCGAGCTCGCGGGCGGGGCGGTAGCGGTCGCCGTGGAGGCGGCGACGGTCGGGGAGGCGCTCGACGCGCTCGTCGCGCGACACCCAGGGCTGCGGAGGCACCTGTGGACCGATGACGGCTCGCTGAGGGAGCACGTGAACGTGTTCCTGAACGAGGAGGACATCCGGAGCGGGGCCGGCGAGGCGAGCCGGGTGGCGGAGGGGGACGAGGTGACCGTGGTGCCGAGCATCGCGGGAGGGTGACTTCACCTTCGACTTCAGATTCGGGATCGGAGGCAGGGAGCGGGTGATCGAGGGAGGAGCGGCGGGTCTGCCGGAGCTGGGCGGGGCGGAGACGCTCCGATACGCGCGGCACATCGTGCTGGACGAGGTGGGGGAGGAGGGGCAACGGCGTCTGAAGGCGGCGCGGGTGCTCATCGTGGGCGCGGGCGGGCTGGGCTCGCCGGTGTCGCTGTACCTGGCGGCGGCGGGGGTGGGCACGCTGGGGCTGGTGGACGCGGACGTGGTGGACGCGAGCAACCTGCAGCGGCAGGTGCTGTACGGCGAGAGCGACGTGGGCCGGTTGAAGGTGGAGGCGGCGCGGGCGCGGCTGCGGGACCTGAACCCGCACATCCGGCTCCTGCTGCACCGGGAGCGGCTGACGAGCGAGAACGCGCTCGATGTGATCCGGGGCTACGACCTCGTGGTCGACGGCACCGACAACTTCCCGACCCGCTACCTCGTGAACGACGCGTGCGTGCTCCTCGGGAAGCGGAACGTCTACGGGTCGGTGCTGAAGTTCGACGGGCAGGTCTCGGTGTTCGGGGGCGACGACGCGCCGTGCTACCGCTGTCTGTTCCGGCAGCCGCCGCCGCCCGGGCTCGTACCCAGCTGCGCGGAGGGCGGGATCCTGGGGGTGATCCCCGGCATCATCGGATCCCTCCAGGCGCTGGAGGCCGTCAAGCTCATCACCGGAGCCGGCGACCCGATGATCGGCCGGCTCCTGCTCTTCGATGGGCTCACCTTCCGGTTCCGCGAGCTGAAGCTCCGGCGCAACCCTGGCTGCCCGGTGTGCGGCGACGCGCCGACCATCACCGAGCTGATCGACTACGAAGCGTTCTGTGGCGTGGGCGCAGCGGAGGAAGGTGCCGCGGCGGCGGAGGTGTCGGCCGAGATCGCGCCGGCCGAGCTGAAGGCGCGGCTGGACGCGGGTGACGAGCTGGATCTGCTGGATGTCCGTGAACCCTTCGAGTGGCGCATCTTCAACCTCGAGGAGTATGGTGCACGCCTGATCCCGCTGCTGGAGCTGAGACGGCGCCTGGGCGAGCTCGACCCCGCGCGGGAGATCGTCGTGTACTGCCGGTCCGGGCCACGGAGCCGCAACGTGGTCGCGTATCTCCGGGAGAAGGGGTTCGAGCGGGCCCGGAACCTTACCGGTGGGGTCCTGCGCTGGCGGGACGAGGTGGACCCGGAGGCGCCCCGGTACTGAGCGGGAATCCGGCGTCCCGACCCTGCAGGGCCGTGGGTCGAGGATCTGGCGCGTATCGTGCGCGGGCATGACCGTCCGATCGGACGGTGGAAAGGAGAATCGAGTGGCTCGAGAGGCGGGGAGCTTGAACGGGATGTCGCGGAAGACATGGATCGCGGTCGGCGCCGTCGTGGTGCTGCTGGGCGTGGGTGTGGGTGCGGTGGCCAAGCGCGCCGGGTCCGGTGCCGCCGGTCCTGTGGACGTGTCGACGCCACGGGCGGCACCGGGCACCGACCGCGCGTCGGCGCCCGCTCCCGAGCAGGCTGATCGGGCCGAGCGGGACGGAGCCGCCGTCCCGCACGGCTCGCCGGGGGGCGGGTC
>JBKGZE010000465.1:0-2524 GCA_046545735.1 Gemmatimonadota bacterium
CACGGCGTTCGCCGGGATGTGGGACGTGTGGCGGAAGCCGTGGGGGCTGAAGAGTGGCGGGCCCGGGAGCGGCCTGTACCGGACCACCGATGGCGGCCGGAGCTGGGAGGAGCTGAGCGACCGGCCCGGGATGCCGGACGGCGTGTTCGGCAAGGTCGGCGTGTCCGTGTCGCCCGTGGACGGGAACCGCGTCTACGCCATCATCGAGGCGGAAGAGGGTGGCGTCTTCCGGAGCGATGACCGGGGCGAGACGTGGGAGCGGGTGAACGACGAGCGCAAGCTGCGTCAGCGGGCGTTCTACTACACCCGGATCTACGCCGACCCGCAGGAGAAGGACATCGTCTACGTCCTGAACGTCGGCTTCTTCAAGTCGGAGGACGGTGGCGAGACCTTCCCACACACCATCCGCGTCCCGCATGGCGACAACCACGACCTGTGGATCGCGCCGAGTGACAACCAGCGGATGATCAACGCCAACGATGGCGGCGGCAACGTGAGCGTGAACGGGGGCGATACCTGGACCGACCAGGACTACGCCACCGCCCAGTTCTACCACGTCATCACGACCAACGACCTGCCGTACCACGTCTGCGGGGCGCAGCAGGACAACTCGACGGTGTGCATGCCGAGCAGCGGCGGCGACTACTACCGCGTCGCCGGCGGCGAGAGCGGCTACATCGCACCGCACCCGGAGCACCCGAACATCACCTACGGCGGCAGCTACGGCGGCTACCTCAACCGCTACGACAGGGAGACCGGGGTCAGCGTGGACGTGCGCGTCTGGCCGGACAACCCCATGGGCTGGTCGGCCGAGGACATCACCGAGCGGTTCCAGTGGACGTTCCCCATCGTCTTCGACCCGCACGACCCGGACATCCTCTACGCCACGTCGCAGCACGTCTGGAAGACGGAGAACGGCGGGATGAGCTGGGAGCGGATCAGCGGCGACCTGACGCTGGCCGACCCGGCCACCATGGGGCCGAGCGGCGGCCCCATCACCCGCGACCAGACCGGCGTCGAGACCTACGCCACCATCTTCTCCCTCGCCCCGTCGCCGGTGGAGGAGGGGCTGATCTGGGCCGGGTCCGACGACGGGCTCATCCACGTCACGCGGACCGGCGGCGGCACGGGGTCCGGCGCATGGGCGGACGTGACCCCGCCCCAGCTGCTGGAGCACAC
The DNA here is from genome assembly GCA_046545735.1 of Gemmatimonadota bacterium. Taxonomy (GTDB): domain Bacteria; phylum Gemmatimonadota; class Gemmatimonadetes; order Longimicrobiales; family RSA9; genus JAWVYT01. Next base: position 1,180 of record JBKGZE010000465.1, read on the forward strand.
CCGGATCAGCATGATCGACGCGTCGCCCCACGACGCCTGCACCGCGTACGTGGCGGGGAACCGCTACCTCCTGGGCGACTTCGGCGTCTACGCCTACCGGACGCGGGACTGCGGGCAGAGCTGGACCGACATCTCCGGCGAGATCCCCGATGGCCACTTCATGCGCGCGATCCGGGAGGACCCGGTCCGCCCCGACCTGCTGTACGCCGCCACGGAGAAGGGCGTCTGGGTGAGCTGGGACGACGGCGAGCGCTGGCAGTCGCTGTCGCGCAACCTCCCCGTGGTCCAGGTGAGCGACCTGGTGGTGGAGGACCACGACCTGGTGATCGCCACCCACGGGCGCAGCTTCTGGATCATGGACGACATCGACCCGCTCCGGCAGCTCGGTGACGCTGATGGGGTCGCCGATGTCCATCTGTTCGAGCCGGCGAATCCCGTGCTCGGGGTGTCGGGGAACCTGCTCGTCGCGTACCTGCTGAACGAACCGGCGGACGAGCTGGAGGTCGAGATCCTCGACGGGGAGGGCACCGTCCTGCGCAGCTGGGAGGCCGAGCGGCCGGAGGAGGAAGCCGGCGAGGAGGAGACGGGGGAACGTTCGCGGGCCGCGTCGCCGCTTTCCCTCGATCAGGGGCTGCACACCCTCACCTGGAACCTCCGGCTCGAGGGCGCGACCGGTTTCCCGGACATGATCCTGTGGGCGGCGAGCACACGGTACGGCCCGGCGGTCCCCCCCGGCGACTACCGGGTCCGCCTGACGGCGAACGGCCATACGCAGGAGCGGCCGTTCCGGATCGAGCGGGACCCGCGGCTCCCGGGCGCGACGCAGGCCGACCTGGTGGAGCAGTTCCGGTTCTCCATGGAGATTCAGGAGAAGGTGACCGAAGCGAACGACGCGGTCCGCCTGATCCGGGGCATTGAAGGTCAGATCGAGGACCGGGTCGACGCCCGCCCGGACGACCAGGAGTTGGCGAGCCGGGCCGGCTCACTCCGGGCGAAGCTGGACGCGGTGGAGGGTGAGATCTACCAGGTCCGGAACCGGAGCAACCAGGACCCGCTCAACTACCCGATCAAGCTGAACAACCGGATCGCGGCGCTGCTGGGCGTGGTGCAGCGCGCGCCGGCCCGGCCGACCGCGCAGAGCTACGAGGTGTTCGAGATCCTCTCGGGCGAGCTGGCCACGCAGATGGCCCGGCTGCGGGAGATCCTGAACGAGGACCTGTCCGGTTTCAACGCGCTGCTGGAGCAGCGGGGGCTGGAGCCCGTGCGCGAGGAGATGATCCCGGAAGACGCGTGACCGTGCGGCATGCGGGTCCTCTTCTTCTTCGTGGACGGCGTGGGGCTCGGG
>JBKGZE010000466.1:0-2502 GCA_046545735.1 Gemmatimonadota bacterium
GCCCGCCGGGGAGCGAGGCCGACGGCCTCGGTTGACCCCGCGGCCGGCGCCGGGGTATACTGCACTACGTGTGCAGTGCGGGCACAGACCCGCCCAGAAAAAGCCTGGAAGCGGGCGAAGCAGTAACGCCGGAAGTCGTTGCGGCATAAGAGGAAGCAAGACAGGAGGGCCCGTAGCTCAGGTGGATAGAGCATCGGTTTCCTAAACCGAGGGTCGCAGGTTCGAGTCCTGCCGGGCCCGTTCGAGACGGTCGAGCCTTCGCGCTCGGCCGTTCCACGTTCAGCATGAGCCCGCCAGGCGCGGGCCGAGCGGGCGCGAGCCGAGCCAGGCTCTTCGGGCGCCGGTCGGGCGTTTCCCTCGACGGGCGCACCCTCTAGATTCCGCTCCGACTCGAACCGGGGACGACACCGTGCGCTGGCCCTTTCTTGCCCTGACAGCTCTGCTCCTCCCGGCGGCGGCCGTGGCCCAGCTCCGGCTCCCGGAGCCGACGGGCTACGTGAACGACTTCGCGGGGATCATCCCGGCGGAGCAGGAAGCGCGCATCCAGCGTGTGATAGACGAGGTGCGGGCGAAGTCCGGGGGCGAGATGGTGGTGGTCACCCTGGAGACGCTGCAGGGGCGCCCGATCGAGGAGTGGGGGCTGGAGATCGGGCGGCAGTGGCGGATCGGCCCGGCGGGGGAGGCGGGCGACCGTGCCCGCAACACGGGGCTGGTGTTCCTGGTGGCGCCGTCGGAGCGTCAGTTCCGGATCGAGCTGGGCACGAACACGAACACGTTCATCACAGCCGCCGAGGCCGGCCGGATCCGGGACCGCTACGTGGTGCCGGCGTTCCGCGAGGGAGACTACGGCACGGGGATCTACAACGGCATCGCCGCCCTGGCGCTGGAGTACGCCGAAGCGTTCGAGTTCCAGCTGACCGGCGACTTCGTGCCCCCCCGGGCCCGCGGCGGGGAGGGCGACGGCGGAGGGTGGCTCTACTATCTCTTCCTCCTCGTCGTCCTCTTCATCGTCTTCGGCCGCGGCCGGCGCCGGGGCCTGCCCATCTTCCTCCCCATCCCGATGGGTGGGGGCGGCCACAGCCACCGGGGCGGGTTCGGCGGATTCGGCGGCGGTGGGTTCGGCGGGTTCGGCGGTGGAGGCGGGTTCGGCGGCGGCGGCGTTTCCGGGAGCTGGTGACATGCACGACATGAAACAGGCGGCGGAGCGGTTCACGGGTGAGATGCGGTCGGCGCTGGGCGATCGGCTCCGGAGCGTCGTCCTCCACGGGTCGGTGGCCCGCGGGGAAGCGGTGCCTGGGGTCAGCGACGTGAACCTCCTGGTCCTGGTGGACGCCGTCGACGCCGCCCTCCTGCGCCGGCTCGCGCCGCTCGCCCGACGCTGGCTGAAGAAAGAGCACGCGCTCCCCCTCGTCCTCACCTGGGACGAATGGGCGGCCGCCAGCGACGCCTTCGCCATCGAGACGGCGGACATGCTGGACGCGCGCGAGGTATTGTCCGGCGAGGATCCCCTGATCGGCGTCACGGTACGCGACCGCGACCTCCGGCTCCAGGCGGAGCGCGAGCTCCGGGGCAAGCTGATCCACCTGCGCGAAGGCACCCTGGCCTCCGCCGACAAGCCCGATGACCTCGGGCGACTCGTGCTCACCGCGCTCCCCAGCGTCGCCACCTACCTGCGCGCCGCACTCCGGCTCGCCGGCCGGCCCGTCCCCGACACCACGGCCGCCACCCTCTCAGCGGGAGCGGAGCTCGTTGACGCCGACGCCGACCGGCTCGAGGAGCTCTGGCGGCTCCGTGAGCGACGAAAGCCCCCGAAGCTCGCGGTGGACGACCCCCGGGCCACCGCGGTCCACGACGTGCTCGCACGCACGGCTGATCACGTTGACACTCTCGCCGGAGACGAAGCATGAAGCGCCTGGTCCTGCTCGGCCTGCTCGGTCTGGTCGTGCCCCTGAGCGGCTGCGGCTACAACCGCATCCAGCAGCTGGACGAGAACGTGGAAGCCCGACGGGCCGACATCGAGGCCGAGCTGATGCGTCGGAACGACCTGATCCCGAACCTGGTGGCCACCGTCGAGGAAGCCGCCCGGTTCGAAGAGGAGACCTTCACCCGCGTCGCGGAAGCACGGGCGGGGCTCACCCAGGCCAGGGAACAGCTCGCCCGGGCCGTCCAGGGCGAGACCGGCAATGAAGAGCTCGCACGCGCCTCCTCCGCCGTGGGCGAGAATCTGCGCCTTTTCCTGAACGTGGCCGTCGAGGCGTACCCGCAGCTCACGGCCAACCAGAGCTTCCGGGCACTCCAGGACGAGCTCACGGAGACCGAGAACCGGATCAGCGTGGCGCGCCGCGACTTCAACGAGTCGGTCCAGACCTACAACAGCTACATCCGCCAGTTCCCGCAGATCCTCACCGCCCGCGTCATCGGCGCCGATCGGCGCGAGCCCTTCCAGGCCCCCGAGGAGGCCCGGCAGGCCCCGCGGGTCGAGTTCGGAGAGCGCGGCGGCGG
>JBKGZE010000467.1:0-2500 GCA_046545735.1 Gemmatimonadota bacterium
GTCCCGGTCTGGGTGTCGATCGCGCCATTGTCTTCGAGGTGCAGCAGTAGCCCGCGGGGCAGCAGCCATCGAAGGTGTCGAAGCGGGCGGAAGGGCGCGATCGCGGTCGGCGCCGGCCGGCCGTCTCGGCTTCCGTCCGCTTGAGCCCCCGTCCGTCTCGGCCTCCGTCCGCTTCAGACTCCGTCTTCCTCGGCCAGGTGCTCGGCGTAGAAGTCGAGGATCCGCCGGTAGTAGTCGTGGACCAGGTCGGCGGTCATGGTGGGCATGCCGTGCCCGCCATGGGTGTAGCTGACCCAGGTCACGTCCTTCCCGAGTCGTCGCAGGGCGAAGTACATCTCCATCAGCTGGCGGTTCGGCACGTTGTGGTCCTGGTCCCCGCCGATCAGCAGGAGCGGCGTGTCGATCCGGTCGGCGAACATGATGGCGCTGTGGGCGATGTACTTCTGCGGCTGCTCCCAGAGGGTGGCGCCGATCCGGTCCTGGCTGTTCTCCGGCGCGTGGATGTTCCGGGTGGCCAGCCGGGGCGAGTCGGTGTAGAAGCTCACCATGTTGACCTTCCCGCTCACGTTCACGCCGGCGGCGAAGCGGTCGGTCTGGGTGACCAGCAGGTTCACGGCGTACCCGCCGTAGCTCGTCCCCTGCACCGCCAGCCGGTCCGGGTCGGCCACGCCCCGGCGGATGAGCTCGTTCGCCGCCGCCGTCACGCCCTTCAGCCACGCCTCGCCCGGGAACCCCATCTCCAGGTCCACGCTGGGCCGCATGACCGCGTAGCCGTGGGCGGTCATGACGTTCACGAACGTGTTGAAGCCGGGATCGAAGAAGTCCTCGTAGACGTAGAAGATGGTGGGATAGCGGCGCTCCGGGTCGTAGTCGAGGGGGTAGTGGAGAATGCCGTAGAGCTCGTCGCCGTCCACGTCCAGGTACGAGACCAGCTCGGTCCGGGAGATGGCATCGGGGTCCAGCGACGGCGCGGCGTCCACCAGCAGGCGCGGCTCTTCCAGCCCGCGCGGCCCCACCCGGGCCGCGTACAGGTCCGTGGGGTGGTTCGACGGCGCCGCCGCGAACACGACCGTCGACCCGTCCCGCGACAGCCGCACGCTCTGGAGCAGGTCGCGCGTCTCGTGCAGCGACTCGACTCCGCCGTCCACGTCGAATCGGAGCAGCTCCCGGTGCCACTCGGTCCGCGACTCCCGCTGCACCAGCACCGCGTCATCCGAGACCCAGCCGAGCACCCGGTGCTCCGGGCCCCGCTCGGCGTCCTCGTCCACGTCCAGGAACCGGGTCGTGTCGCCCGTCGCCACGTCCACGAAGTACTGGTCGCCCTTCGCGCTCGCCACCAGGCGCGAACCGTCCGGCGAAAAGGCGACGGGCGAGAAGCGGAGGGGCGCCGCCGTGTCCGCGGGCGCGTCCGGCGCGTCGGGAGCGTCCGGGGCGGGGTCGCCAGCGGCGCCCTCGGCGGCCGCGTCGCCCTCCTGCTCACGCGGCAGCAGCACCCGGTCCTCGCCGTCGACCGTACCCACGTACAGCTTGCCCTTCTTCGCGTAGGCGTACGTCAGCCCGTCGTCCGACCAGACGGTCCGGCCCAACTCGCCCGTGTCCTCGATGACGACGACGGGGTCGCCGCCGTCCAACCGGTGCACGATCACCTTCCCGTCCGTGCCGAAGATCCGGTCGTAGTCGGTCTCCTCGGTGATGTCCTCGGTGACCCGGATCCGGCCGTCGCCGGTGGTGGCCAGGCCGAGGAGCATGGTCTCCGGAACGATCTCGGTCACCCGGCGGGTGGCCGCGTCCCAGCGGGCGAGGACGTGCAGGGAGCCGAGGCGCCGCACCTCCTCCCACGCCAGGAACGGCTCCTCGCTGTCGTATACGACGACCGCGCTGTCCACCCGCGCGGCGAACGCGGCCCTCGCCCGGTCGTGCCAGTCGCCGATGCGGAGCGGGAGGATCAGCGATTCGCCGTCCCGGGTCCACTCCGGGCTCAGCGGGGTGTTCACCGCCGGCACCAGGTCGCCGGGCAGCCGTACGCCCCGCATCCGGTTCCGCTCCCGGTCCCAGACCCGGTATTCGAAGCGGTCGCCGGCGCGGACGAGCAGCGCGAGCCGGACCGCGTCGGGCGACCACGCCAGCGCCTCCACCTGCGCGGGCCCATCGAAGAGCGGCTGCCGCTCGCCCGTGCGGGTGTCGACCACGAACAGCCGCGCCACGCCGGGTCGCACGTACGTGGGGTCGCCGTAGCGGTGGTTGTCGATCCCGAGCCGGTCCTCGAGGGAGGAAATGCTGGCCACGGCCCACCGGCCGTCGTCGGAGAGAGCCGCCAGGCGGACGGTCTCGGTCGTGAGGACATCCTGGACCGAGAAAGCCGGTTCCTGCTGGGCCGCGCCCGGCGCGGTGCCGGCCGCGAACGACCCGAGGAGCAGGAAGAGGGCGGCAGCGCGCGTGCGGCCGCGGGCGGCCCGATGCTGAGTACCGGTCATCGGCAGATCTCGATGGTTCGGGTGGT